>NZ_JBEPFC010000061.1:0-39527 GCF_040301705.1 Streptomyces sp. NPDC000151
CCCCGGGGGGGTCGTAACCGGGGGCGCCATGGCCGGTATTCCTGGGGTATTTGGCAGGGTTTGGGGTGGCCCGCCCCCTCGTGTGGGGGGCCGCGGCACGCGCGGTCGGTCGGCGACCGGCCGGTCAGCCCGCCACCGGCTGTGCGGCCCGCATCAGCTCGCGGCGCTGCTTCATGAACGGGCGGGGGCGGTTGAGGGCGAGGACCGCGGTGGTGCGGCCGTCGCGCTCGTACGCGGCGAGGAAGCTGCGGTCCTCGGGGGAGCCGTCGAGCACTCGCAGGGTGTCGGTGGGCAGCCGCCGTCCGGCGAACTGGATGCGGACGCCGTACTGGTCGGACCAGAAGTACGGCACCGCGCGATGCGCCAGGAGGGTCTCGCCCGCGAGCAGGTTGTGGACGGCGGTGGCGGCCTGTTCGGTCGCGCTGGTCCAGTGCTCGGTACGGGACCCGTCGACCCGGGCCACGTCGCCGACCGCGACGACGTGCGGCAGCGCGGTCACGCACCCGGCGTCGCAGACCACCCCGTCGTCCAGGGCCAGCCCGGAGCCGGCCAGCCAGTCGGTGTTCGGGCGGACGCCGATCCCGACGACGACGGTGTCGGCGGGCAGCACCCGCCCGTCGGCCAGCTCGACACCGGAGACCCGGCCGCCCGGCTCGCCCTTCAGCGCGGCGACGCCCGTACCGGCGACCAGGGTGACGCCGTGATCACCGTGCAGCCCCGCGCAGACCCCGGCCATCTCCTCGCCGAGCTGCGGCAGCAGCGGGAGCGGCGCGGCCTCGACGACCGTGACCTCATGACCGAGCGCGGCACACGAAGAGGCGACCTCGGCGCCGATGAAGCCGCCGCCGATCACCACGACCCGCACCGGCCCGGCGGCCAGGTCGGCGCGGAGCGCCTGGGCGTCGTCGAGGCCGCGCAGGGTGTGCACCCCGGCGAGCTCGGGCCCCGGCAGCCGGCGCGGGGTGGCGCCGGTGGCGACGACCACCCCGTCGGTGGCCAGCGACCGGCCGCCTGCCAGCCGCACCGACCGGCCGTCGGCGGCCAGCCCGGCGGCCCGCGTCCCGAGCAGCCACTCCGCGTCCAGCTCGGCGACCTCCTCGGCGTCCGCCAGTGCGAGGTCGTCCTGCCCGGTCGTGCCCTTGAGGAAGTCCTTGGACAGCGGCGGCCGGTCGTACGGACGGTGGCACTCGTCCCCGACGATCATCAGCCGTCCCTCGAAACCCTGGGAGCGCAGCGCTCTCGCGGCGTACAGTCCGGCCAGCGAGGCTCCGACGACGGTGACCGTCCTCATGCGGCGTTGCCTTCCTCGGCGGCGTGGCGCACGTAGATCATGCCGTCCTCCACGGTGACGGAGTGGGTGCGGACGGCGCGGCGGGCGGGCAGGCAGGTCGGGGCGCCGGTGCGCAGGTCGAACGACGCGGCGTGCAGCGGGCATTCGACCAGGCAGCCCTCCAGCCAGCCGTCGGCGAGCGAGGCGTCCTGGTGGGTGCAGGTGTCGTCGATGGCGTAGATCTCGCCGTCGGCGTTGAAGACGGCGATCGGAGGTGCGGTGTCGATGCGTACGGACTCGCCTGCGGGCAGGTCATTGAGGTGGCAGACGGGAATCACGGGGCACCCCTCTTACTGTTCGGTATAGTTGAGTTCCGCGATGCGCACGGCGAAGCGCTCTGCGCAACAGAATCCAAGCCGGGAGCCCGCGCGTCAAGCGCCTCCCTTCAGATGCCGGCCCGCATCGGGTCGCGCCAGGTGGTGAGATCGGATGACGGACAGCGCGAAGGACACGTCGGAGGCCAGGTCAGCGAAGAAATCACCCCGCGGAGCGGGGAGTTCCGTGCAGTCGGTGGACCGTGCGGTCACCGTGCTGGAGATCCTCGCCCGGCACGGCGAGGCGGGGGTGACCGAGGTCGCCGACGAGCTCGGCGTGCACAAGTCGACGGCCTTCCGGCTGCTCGGCGTGCTGGAGAACCGCGGGCTGGTCTCCCAGGAGCAGGAGCGCGGCAAGTACTACCTCGGCGCCGGGGTGCTGCGGCTGGCCGGCGCCGCCGCGGTCCGGCTGGACATCTCGCAGGAGGGCGCGCCGATGTGCCGGCTGCTCGCCGACGAGCTGGGCGAGACGGCCAACATCGCGGTGCTGGACAACGGCGCGGCGGTCAACATCATGCAGGCCCGCGGCCCGGCCTCGGTCACCGCGCAGAACTGGCTCGGCCGCCGCACCCCGCTGCACGCGACCTCCAGCGGCAAGGCGCTGCTGGCGTTCCAGCCGGGCCCGGTGCAGGACGCCGCGCTCGCCCGGAAGCTGCCGCGGCTCACCGAGCGGACCATCACCTCCGTCGCCGAGCTGCGCGACCAGCTCGCCGAGGTGGTGCGCAACGGCTTCGCGGTGGCGATGGAGGAGCTGGAGCTCGGGCTGCACGCGGTCGCCGCGCCGGTGCGCGCGCACGACGGCCAGGTGATCGGCGCGATCAGCGTCTCGGCGCCCGCGTACCGGCTGGAGCCCGAGCGCATCCCGGAGGTCGCCAAGCGCACGGTCGAGGCGGCCCAGGAATTGTCCCGCCGCATGGGATACGGGAGTTGACCCCCGCCGACTAGGCGGTTCGACCGTACGCAGGAACGATGCGGGGCCGGTGCCGACCGGCCCCGCTGCCTTGTCTGCGATCAGTACCGGCGCTTTTACCAAGGGTTAACTCGCACCCCTTGACGGCGCCGAGACGGCGTTCCCAGTATGTCTCTCATCGCGCAACGAGTCGTGCAGTGCGCAACACTGAGGGGTAGGGGCATGCCACACGAAGTCCGTGCTGTGGTCGCGACGAAAAAGGGCGCACCGGTCGAGGTGCAGCAGATTCTGGTGCCGGACCCGGGCCCGGGGGAAGCGCTCGTCTCCGTGCAGGCGTGCGGGGTCTGCCACACGGATCTGCACTACCGGGAAGGCGCGGTCGGCGACGACTTCCCGTTCCTGCTCGGGCACGAGGCGGCCGGGGTGGTGGAGGCCGTGGGGGACGGCGTCACCGACCTGCTGCCCGGCGACTACGTGGTGCTCGCCTGGCGCGCGCCCTGCGGCACCTGCCGCTCCTGTCGCCGCGGCCGCCCCTGGTACTGCTTCGACTCGCGCAACGCCGCCCAGCCGATGACGCTGCTCGACGGCACCCCGCTGACCCCGGCGCTCGGCATCGGTGCCTTCGCCGAGAAGACGCTGGTCGCCGCGGCGCAGGCGGTCAAGGTCGACCCGGCGGCCCGCCCCGAGGCCGCGAGCCTGATCGGCTGCGGCGTGATGGCCGGCTACGGCGCGGCCGTGAACACCGGAAACGTGCGGCGCGGCAACACGGTCGCGGTCATCGGCTGCGGCGGCGTCGGCAACGCGGCGATCGCGGGCGCCTGCCTCAACGGCGCACGCAAGGTCATCGCCATCGACATCGACGACAGAAAACTCGACCGGGCCGAGAAGTTCGGCGCCACCCACATCATCAACTCCCGCGGCACGGACCCGGTCGAGGCGGTGCGCGCCCTGACGGACGGTTTCGGCGTGGACCTCGCGATCGACGCGGTGGGCCGCCCGGAGACGTACACGCAGGCGTTCTACATGCGCGACCTCGCCGGCACCCTGGTCCAGGTGGGCGTGCCCGAGCCCGGCATGAAGGTCGAGATCCCGCTCAGCGATCTCTTCTCGCGCGGCGGCGCCCTCAAGTCCTCCTGGTACGGGGACTGCCTGCCCAGCCGCGACTTCCCCGACCTGATCGACCAGTACCTCTACGGGCTGCTCGACCTCGAAGCCTTCGTCACCGAGCGGATCTCCCTGGACGAGGTGGAGGCCGCCTTCGACACCATGCGCGGCGGCCGCGTCCTGCGCTCCGTGGTCGTCCTCTGAGGGACGCCAGTCCCGGAACTTCCTGCCTGACCCGAAGGAGGGGCATGTCCCGCACACCCGCCACCGATGCCCGCGTGGTCGTGATCGGCGCCGGCATCGTCGGCTGCTCGCTCGCCGACGAACTGACCGCGCGCGGCTGGCGCGATGTCACCGTCCTCGAACAGGGCCCGCTCCCGGCCCCCGGCGGCTCCACCTCGCACGCCCCCGGGCTGGTCTTCCAGACCGGCCCCTCCAGGACCATGACCGCGTTCGCCTCGTACACCGTCGAGAAGTTCAACTCCCTCGAAGTGGACGGGCTGTCCTGCTTCAACCCGCTCGGCGGGCTGGAGCTCGCCACCACCCCCGAGCGCTGGGCCGACCTGCACCGCAAGGCCGGGCTGGCCGCCTCCTGGGGCGTACGCGGCGAACTGATCACCCCGGCGGAGTGCAAGAAGTACTGGCCGATGCTGGACGAGGACCGGGTGCTCGGCGGGTTCTACACCCCCGACGACGGCCTGGCCCGCGCCGTCCTCGCCTGCCGCGCGCAGATCGCCCGCGCGGAGCAGCGCGGCGCCCGCTTCCTGGAGCGGCACACCGTCACCGGCATCGAGCGCGCGGACGGCCGGGTCACCGGCGTCGTCACCGACCGCGGCACCTTCCCCGCCGACCATGTCGTCTCCGCGGCCGGCTTCTGGGGCCCGGTGATCGGAAAGATGGCCGGCGTGGACGTGCCGCTGCTGCCGCTCGCCCACCAGTACGCCAAGACCGCGCCGCTCCCGGAGCTCGACGGCGTCAACGACCCGCGCACCGAGGCGAGCAAGCCGATCCTGCGGTTCCAGGACCGCGACCTGTACTACCGCGAACACACCGACCGCATCGGCATCGGCTCCTACGCGCACCGCCCGATGCCCGTCGACCCCGCCGCCGTGCCCGCCTTCGACGACGCGCCCGTCATGCCGTCCTCGCTGCCCTTCACCGCGGAGGACTTCGCACCGAGCTGGCAGGACAGCGTCGAACTGCTCCCCGCGCTCGGCGAGTCCGCGGTCGAGGAGGGCTTCAACGGCGTCTTCTCCTTCACCCCCGACGGCATGCCCGTCCTCGGCGAATCCCGTGACCTGCGCGGATTCTGGCTCGCCGAGGCGGTCTGGGTCACCCACTCCGCGGGCGTCGCGCGCGCCGTCGCCCAGTGGATGACCGACGGCCGCCCCGACATCGACGTTCACGAGTGCGACCTGTACCGCTTCGAGGACGCCCAGCGCTCGCCCGCGTACATCGAGGACCGCGGCGCCCAGAACTTCGTCGAGGTCTACGACGTCATCCACCCGCTCCAGCCCATGGAGCAGCCCCGCCCGCTGCGGGTCAGCCCCTTCTACGCCCGCCAGCAGGAGCTGGGCGCGTACTTCCTGGAGGGCGGCGGCTGGGAGCGCCCGCACTGGTACGAGGCCAACGCCCCGCTCGCCGAGGGCATCGAGCTACCGGAGCGGGACGCCTGGTCGGCCCGTTACTGGTCGCCGATCGCCGCGGCCGAGGCGAAGGCGACGCGCGAGAAGGTCGCCCTGTACGACATGACGCCGCTGCGCCGCCTGGAGGTCACCGGGCCCGGCGCGCTCGCCTTCCTCCAGCGCATGACCAGCAACCAGCTCGACAAGAAGCCGGGTGCGGTCACCTACACGCTGCTGCTGGACGAGACGGGCGGCATCCGCTCCGACCTCACCGTGGCCCGGCTCGCGCCCGACCGCTTCCAGGTCGGCGCCAACAGCGGCTCCGACCTGGACTGGCTCCTGCGGCACGCCCCGGAAGGGGTGCAGATCCGCGACATCACCTCCGGCACCTGCTGCATCGGCGTCTGGGGCCCGCTCGCCCGCGACCTGGTCCAGCCGCTCACCCGCGACGACTTCTCGCACCAGGGCTTCGGCTACTTCAAGGCCAAGCAGACCTACCTCGGGCACGTCCCCGTCACCGCGATGCGGCTGAGCTACGTGGGCGAGCTGGGCTGGGAGCTGTACACCACCGCCGACCTGGGCCTGCGCCTGTGGGACACGCTGTGGGAAGCCGGGCAGGAGCACGGCGTGATCGCGGCCGGGCGGTCCGCCTTCAACAGCCTCCGGCTGGAGAAGGGCTACCGCGCCTGGGGCCACGACATGACGACCGAGCACGACCCGTACGAGGCGGGCGTCGGCTTCGCCGTCCGCCCCGCCAAGGGCGACTTCCTCGGGCGCGCGGCGCTGGAGGGCCGGAGCGCGGAGACCGCCCGCCGCAAGCTGACCTGCCTCACCCTCGACGACCCGGCCGCCGTGGTCCTCGGCAAGGAGCCGGTGTATGTGGACGGCGCGCCCGTCGGCTACGTCACTTCGGCCTCCTACGGCTACACCGTCGGCCGGTGCGTCGCCTACGCCTGGCTGCCGGCCGCGGCCGCCGTCCCCGGCACCGCCGTGCACGTGGAGTACTTCGGCGCGAAGATCCCCGCGACCGTCGCCGAGGAGCCGCTGTTCGACCCGGGCATGACCCGCATCCGCAAGTAGCGCTTGGCACAAGTAGTTCGCTTGAGGAGACGCACATGACGACCACGCCCGAACTCGCCCCTACCAGCAGCCTGATCGCCACCCTGCCCGGCACCTCCTACACCGACCCGGAGACCTTCCGGCAGGAGCAGGAGAAGATCTTCGAGCGCCTGTGGTTCTGCGCCGTGCGCAGCGCCGACCTGGCCAAGCCCGGCGCCTTCCGCACCGTGCAGGTCGGCCGGGAGAACGTCCTGGTCACCCGCAACCGCCGCGGCGAACTGCGGGCCTTCCTGAACATCTGCCGGCACCGCGGCGCCCGCCTGTGCACCGAGGAGTCCGGCGAGGCCCGCCGCAACCTCCAGTGCCCGTACCACGCCTGGACCTACGACTTCGACGGCAAGCTGGTCGCCGCGCCCAACCTGCAGAAGATGCCGGACATCGACCGCACCGAACGCGGCCTGGTCACCGTCCCGCTGCGGGAATGGCTCGGCTACGCCTGGGTCTGCCTGGCCGACGAGCCGCCCTCCTTCGAGGACACCGTGATCGGCGCGGCCGTCGAGCGGCTCGGCGACGCCGCCTCCATCGAGCGGTACCGCACCGAGGGCCTGGCCCTGGGCAAGCGCATCACCTACGACGTGGCGGCCAACTGGAAGCTCATCATCGAGAACTTCATGGAGTGCTACCACTGCGCCACCATCCACCCCGAACTCACCGACGTCCTCCCGGAGTTCGCCGACGGGTTCGCCGCCCAGTACTACGTGGGGCACGGCGCCGAGTTCGCCCCGGAGGCCGAGGGCTTCACGGTCGACGGCAAGGGCGGCTTCGGCCGGCTCCCGGAGATCGCGGAGACCCAGGACCGCCGGTACTACGCGATCACCGTCCGGCCGCAGGTCTTCGTCAACCTCGTGCCCGACCACGTCATCGTCCACCGGATGTTCCCGATGGCCGCGGACCGCACGGTCGTGGAGTGCGACTGGCTCTACCTCCCCGAGGTGATCGAGTCCGGCGCCGACATCTCCACCTCCGTCGAGCTGTTCCACCGCGTCAACAGCCAGGACTTCGAGGCGTGCGAGCGGACCCAGCCGGCGATGGACTCGCGCGCGTACCGGGACGGCGGCGTCCTCGTACCGAGCGAGCACCACATCGGCGCCTTCCACCAGTGGGTCACCGAGCAGCTGGAGGAGAAGCGTGCCTGAGCTGTTCATCGACGGGCGGTGGCAGGCGGCCGCCGCCGGCGGCACCCGCGAGATCCGCTGCCCTGCCGACCAGACCCTGGTCGCGGTGGTCGACGAGGGCGACGGTACAGACGCGGACCGGGCCGTCGCCGCGGCCCGGCGCGCCTTCGACACGGGACCCTGGCCGCACACCACCGCCGCCCGGCGCGGCGCCAAACTGCTGCGGGTCGCCGACCTCCTGGAGCGCGACAGGGCGGTCCTGGCCCGCGCCGAATCACTCGACACCGGCAAACGGCTGGTGGAGAGCGAGCTCGACATGGACGACATCGCGGCCTGCTTCCGGTACTTCGGCCGCCTGATCACCGAGGAGGGGGACGCGGGCCGGGCCGTCGACGCGGGCAGCGCCACGGTCGACAGCCGCGTCGTGCACGAGCCGGTGGGCGTCTGCGCGCTGATCACGCCGTGGAACTACCCGCTGCTGCAGACCGCGTGGAAGGTCGCCCCGGCCCTCGCCGCCGGCAACACCTTCGTACTCAAGCCCAGCGAGCTCACCCCGCACACCGCGATCCACCTGATGCGGCTGCTCGCCGAGGCCGGGCTGCCGGACGGCGTCGCCAACCTCGTCCTCGGCACCGGACCCGAGGCGGGCGCCCCGCTCACCGACCACCCCGACGTGGACCTGGTCTCCTTCACCGGCGGCCTGGCCACCGGGCGGCGGATCATGGCCGCGGCGTCCGCCACCGTCAAGCGCGTCGCGCTCGAACTCGGCGGCAAGAACCCCAACATCGTCTTCGCCGACGCCGACTTCGAGACGGCCGTCGACTACGCGCTGACCGCGATCTTCCTGCACTCCGGGCAGGTCTGCTCGGCCGGCGCCCGGCTGCTGGTCGAGGACTCCCTGCACGACCGTTTCGTCGACGAGGTGGTGCGCCGGGCCCGGGAGATCCGGCTCGGCGGGCCCTTCGACCCGGAGGCCCGTACCGGCCCGCTGATCTCCGCGGCGCACCGGGAGAAGGTCGAGGCGTACGTCGCCGCCGGGCTCGCCGAGGGCGCCGTGCTGCGCTGCGGCGGCGCCCGCCCCGACGATCCGGACCTCGCGGACGGCTTCCACTACCTGCCGACCGTCCTCGACGACTGCACCTCCGCCATGTCCGTGGTCCGCGACGAGTCCTTCGGCCCGGTCCTCACCGTCGAGCGCTTCACCGACGAGGACGAGGCGGTACGGCTCGCCAACGACACCGTGTACGGGCTGGCCGGCGCCGTGTGGACCACCGACCCGGCGTGCGCCGACCGGGTCGCCGCCCGGCTGCGGCTCGGCACCGTATGGATCAACGACTTCCACCCCTACCTGCCGCAGGCGGAGTGGGGCGGCTTCAAGCAGTCCGGGACCGGCCGCGAGCTCGGCCCCAGCGGCCTCGCCGAATACCGCGAGACCAAGCACGTCTGGCGCAACACCGCCCCGAAGGCGCTCCACTGGTTCGACTGATCCGACTGAGGAGAACGCTCTTGACGGCTCCCCGAGCAGAAAGACCACCGCAGGACGCACCACCGGCACAGGACGACGACGGCCTCGCCGAGTTCGGCTACCGCCCCGAACTCAAACGCACTCTCGGCAACTTCCACACCTTCGCCGCCGGCATCAGCTACATCTCCATCCTCACCGGCACCTTCCAGCTCTTCTACTTCGGCTTCGGGCACGGCGGTCCCGCCTACTGGTGGTCCTGGCCGATGGTCTTCGTCGGCCAGCTGATGATCGCGCTGTCCTTCGCCGAGCTGGCAGCGCGCCACCCCGTCGCGGGCTCGGTCTACAACTGGGCGAAACGGCTGGGCAATCCGCACGTCGGCTGGCTCGCCGGCTGGATGATGCTGGTCGCCTCGATCGTGTCGCTGTCCGCCGTGGCCCTCGCCTACCAGCTCACGCTCCCGCAGATCTCCGCCGCCTTCCAGTTCGTCGGCGACGGCACCGGGCGCTACGACATCGCCACCAACGGCGTCCTCCTCGCCTCCGTACTGATCCTCTTCACCACCCTCGTCAACGCCTTCGGCGTCAAGCTGATGGCCCGCATCAACACCGCGGGCGTCTTCATCGAGCTGATCGCCACCGTCGTACTGATCGTGCTGCTCGCCGTGCACGTCGTACGCGGGCCCGACGTGGTGATGGAGACCCACCACACCGGGACGGGCCAGAGCTTCGGCTACCTCGGCGCCTTCCTCACCGCCTCGCTCGCCTCCGCCTACGTCATGTACGGCTTCGACACCGCCGCCTCGCTCGGCGAGGAGTCCCTGGACCCCTCCCGCAACGCGCCCCGCGCCATCCTCCGCGCGCTGCTCGCCTCCTTCGTGCTCGGCGGGCTGATCCTGCTGCTCGCCCTGATGAGCGTGCGCAGCCTGGACGGCAAGGGGCTGGCCACCGACGGGCTGCAGTACGTCGTCCTGGACGTGCTCGGCGACACCGTCGGCAAGGCGATGCTCTGGTGCGTCCTGATCGCCGTCACGGTCTGCGCGCTGGCCGTCCACACCGCCGCCATCCGGCTCGCCTTCGCGATGTCCCGCGACAACAACCTGCCCGCAGCCTCGCTGCTCGCCCGGGTCAGCCCGCGCTTCCAGACCCCGGTACTGCCCGCCGTGATCGTCGGCGTGCTCTCCCTCGCCGTACTGCTGATCAACATCCGCCAGCCGCAGATCTTCTCCGTCGTCACCAGCATCGGCATCATCATGATCTACGGCGCCTATCTGCTGGTCACCACGCCGATGCTGATCGCCCGGCTGCGCGGCCGCTGGCAGCCGGCGCCCGGCCGCTTCACCCTCGGCCGCTGGGGCCTGCCCGTCAACGTCCTCGCCGTCCTGTGGGGCGCCGGCATGATCGTCAACCTCGCCTGGCCCCGCGACGCCGTCTACAACGCGGCCCCGCCCCACCACTGGTACCTGCGCTGGGGCGCCGTCCTCTTCGTGGGCGCCGTCGCGCTCGGCGGCTTCGCGTACTACTGGCTGATCCAGCGCCACCGTACGGGCGTGCTCGCCGAACACGCGGCGCTGAAGGAAGCCGGTCCCGACACCACAAGGAGCACCCCCACCCATGTCCACTGAAGAGTTCGACTATGTCATCGTCGGCGGCGGCACCGCGGGCAACGTCGTGGCCGCCCGCCTCAGCGAGGACCCCTCGGTGACGGTGTGCGTACTGGAAGCGGGCCCCTCCGACGTCGGCGACGACAACGTACTGCGGCTGGAACGCTGGATGGGCCTGCTGGAGTCCGGGTACGACTGGGACTACCCCGTGGAGCCCCAGGCGAGCGGCAACAGCTTCATGCGGCACGCCCGCGCCCGGGTCCTCGGCGGCTGTTCCTCGCACAACTCCTGTATCGCCTTCTGGGCCCCGGCCGAGGACCTCGACGGCTGGGAGGCCGCCGGCTGTACCGGCTGGGGCGCGGAGCACACCTTCCCGCTCTACCGGCGGCTGGAGTCCAACGACGCGCCCGGCGACCACCACGGCCGCTCGGGCCCCGTCACCCTGCGCACCATCAAGGGTGCCGACCCCTGCGGCACGGCGCTGCTCGCCGCCTGCGCCGAACAGGGCATCCCCACCACCCCGTTCAACACCGGCGAGACCGTGCTCCGCGGCGCCAACTGGTTCCAGATCAACTCCGACGAGAACAACATCCGGCAGTCCTCCTCCGTCGCCTACCTCCACCCGATCCTCGGCCGCCGCCCCAACCTGGAAGTGCGTACCGGCGTCCGCGCCAAGCAGCTGCTGATCGACGAACACCGCCGCTGCACCGGCGCCACCTACCTCGACCCCGACCTGATCCACACCCGTACCGTCAGTGCCCGCCGTGAAGTGATCGTCTCCTGCGGCGCCATCGACACCCCCAAGCTGCTGATGCTCTCCGGCATCGGCCCGGCCGCCCATCTGCGCGAGACCGGCGTGGACGTCCTCGTCGACTCGCCCGGCGTCGGCGAGAACCTCCAGGACCACCCCGAGGGCGTCATCATGTGGGACGCCAAGCAGCCCATGGTGACCAGCTCCAACCAGTGGTGGGAGATCGGCATCTTCGCCGACACCGAAGCGGGGCTGGACCGGCCGGACCTGATGTTCCACTACGGCTCGGTGCCGTTCGACCTGAACACCGCCCGGCACGGCTACCCGACCTCCGAGAACGCCTTCTGCCTCACCCCGAACGTCACCCGCGCCCGCTCCCGCGGCACGGTCCGGCTGCGCACCCGCGACTTCCGCGACAAACCGAAGGTCGACCCGCGCTACTTCACCCACGAGCACGACGTACGGGTGATGACGTACGGGCTGCGCCTCGCCCGGGAGATCGCCGCACAGCCGGCGCTGGCGGACTGGGCGGGCGCCGAGCTGGCCCCGGGCCCGGACGTGCGCACCGACGACGAGCTGCTGGACTACATCGCCAAGACCCACAACACCGTCTACCACCCGGCCTGCACGGTGAGGATGGGCGCCGACGACGACGCCATGGCGCCGCTGGACGCCCGGCTGCGTGTGAAGGGCATCCAGGGGCTGCGCGTCGCGGACGGCTCGGTCATGCCGGAGCTGGTCACGGTCAACCCGTGCATCACCACGATGATGATCGGCGAGAAGTGCGCCGACCTGCTCAAGGAGGACCGCTAGCGGGCTTCCTTGCGGAACGGCGGCGGCGCCGTGCCGTCCACGACGGAGCGCGCCAGGTCGTGGAGGTTGCGCTGGTGCGCACGGGCGTACCGGCGCAGCTCCGCGAACGCCCCGTCCGTCGGGTAGCCGAACCGCTCGGCGAGCACGCCCTTGGCCTGCTCGATGACGATCCGGCTGCGCAGCGCCTGCTCCAGCTGCCGGGCGTGGTCACGGGTGCGCCGGTGCCGCAGGTGCAGCGCCGCGGCGTCGGCGAGCGCCGGCACCGGCGCCGACCGTTCCGCCGGCGGGGGCGTGGCCACGTCGTGGTACAGCACCAGCGCGCCCAGCGGGACCCCCGGCCGCGTGCCGCCGGGCCCGTCCTCGTGCGCCACATCGGCCAGCGGCACCCTGCTGACCCGGCGGACTCCCAGCTCCCGCGCCCCCGCGGTGAACCGCGGCCAGCGGGCGGCCGCCGCGGCCTCCAGCGGCACTTCGTCCGCCGGGGCGCCGGCCAGCGTGTCCCGCACCGGGCCCTCGCCCAGCCGCTCCTCCAGCTCCCACAGCAGCTCGGCGCGGGGGCCGGAACCGGCGGTGACCGGCGGCCGGCCGGCCAGTACGGCCAGCGCGTCCGGGGCGGGCTCGTCGCCCAGCAGCCGTACGTACTCGATCAGGGAAGCGGCGTGCGCGGCCGGCTCCCGGTCCGCCGGCGAGGCCAGGTCCAGCAGCGCACGGGTCAGCAGCCGCTCGCGTTCGGACGCCGGTCGAACGGCGTGCGGGCGCTGCGGCAGACACGCGGCGGTGGGGTCTGCCGCGTCCATGGCGAGGCGCGGCACCGGAAATGCCTCCATTCGGACAGTCAATGCCCGCGTGGGGCCCGCCGATATCCATTTTGCGTAGCATGGGGACACCAAGCGCAGTCGGCTGCTCACTGCGCGAGGGCGAGCGACGATCCGAGGAACGGGGGGCGGCGATGCCGGGGGAGCGCGGCCACGGCACGGAACGGCGGGCGCGGTGCGGCCCGCGCGCGTTCCGCACCGCCGACGTAGAGCGTGCCCGCGCCTGGATCGCCGACATGCTCTCCTATCCGGTGGTGCTGAACCCCCTCACGGACCCAGCGGACTTCGGCTTCGCCATGAGCGCGCTGCAGCTGGGCCCCGTCACTTTCGCCACCGCGACCTACGGCATCGACGTCCTCTGCAGGAGCGAGGGGCTGGGCGTCGCGTACCACATCAACGTGCCGTGCAGCGGGCAGATGGTGCAGTCCCACCGCGGCGAGGTGTTCCGGGCCACCGCCACCGACGGCCGGGTCCCGGTCTTCGAGCCGGCCGGCGCCGTCACCGGCGAACTGGACACCGAGACCGAGGTGCTGGCCCTCAGCTTCGACCGGCAGGCGGTGGAGAGCACCCTGGCGGAGCACCTCGAACACCCCGTGCGGCCGCTGCACTTCCCCGGCGGCCTGGACCCGTACCACGGCCGGGGGCGCACCCTCGTCTCCCTGGCCCGGACCCTCGCCGGCGAACTGGCCGCGCCGACCGGCCTCCTGGCCCAGCCCGTGGTGGCCACCGGCCTCGCGGACTCGCTGCTCACCACGATGCTGTACGCCACCCCGCACCAGTACCGCGAAGAGCTCGCCGACCCGGCCACCCGCACCTGCCCGCGTCCGGTCAAGCGCGCCGTGGACGCCATGCAGGCCGATCCCGCGCACCCCTTCACCGTCCTGGAGCTGGCGCGGATCGCCGGCGTCGCGCCGCGCTCCCTGCAGGCCGGCTTCAAACAGCACCTGGAGACCACACCGATGGCCTACCTGCGCCGGCTGCGGATGGAGTGCGCCCACCGCGACCTGGTCGCCGCCGGCCCGGGCGTCTCGGTCACCGAGGTCGCGGGCCGCTGGGGCTTCACACACCTGGGCCGCTTCGCCGCCGCCTACCGGGCCCGCTACGGCAGGCTCCCCTCCCAGGCGCACCGCCGCTGAGCCGGCCTTGCTCACCGCCCCTGGTGGGCGTCGCGCGCGGCGTCGACGAAGCGCTCCAGCGCGGCCCAGAAGGGCCTGTACGCGGCGTCGAACCGCTCCTCGGCGGCGGCCCGGTCCTCCGGGCCCGCGCCGGTCCGCAGGGCCTGCTCGATCGCCGCGTGGAAGTCGCCCGTCGACTTCTGGACCACGAGCGCCGCCGAGGCCGCGGGCGGCGGCCCCTCCAGCTCCACGACCCGCGCACAGCGGCGGAGCTTCGCGTACTCCGCCACCTGGCGATCGCTGAGCTGCCGCAGGGCCGTCGTGCTCCCCTCGGCGTCCGGCTGCCGCAGCACGGCCGAGATCTCCCAGAACAACTCGCCCATCCGGTGCGTCTGTTCGATCAGGTCCAGGTAGGCGGTGCGGCGGCTCTCCCGGAGGCGTTCGCGGCGCTGGGAGTCGGCGGCGGTTTCGGCCTGGACGCGTGCCGCGCGGGTGGCGCCGCGGCTGGTGACCCAGCTGGCCAGCACTGCGGTGCCGCCGGTGACCGCGGCGATCGACAGGGTCCACAGGGTGCTTTCGGCCATGGTCGGCAACCGTACCGGCCGGGCGGGGCGGCCACCCGGCCGGTACGGGGTCGTCGCGTCAGCCGACGGAGACCGCCGACCAGGCGGCGGCCACCGCGTTCTGCTCGGCGCTGCCCGCGCCGTACAGGTCCTTCGCCGCGTTCAGCGTGGCCGTGCGGGCCGCGGCGTAGTTCGTCCCGGACGTCATGTAGACCGTCAGCGCCCGGTACCAGATCTTCCCGAGCTTGTCCTTGCCGATGCCCTGCACCGTACTGCCGTTGCAGGTGGGCGAGTTGTGCGTGACCCCGCCGATCACCTTCTGGCCGCTGCCCTCGGCGAGCAGATAGGCGAAGTGGTTGGCGACCCCGGACGAGTAGTGCACGTCGAGGTCCTTCACCTTCGAATTCCAGCAGTCCGCCGACTTGGTGTCCTTCGACGGTTTGTCCATGTAGCGCAGCGCGGCCTGCCCGAAGTCCGGTCGGACGATCTTCTCGCCGATGAGATAGTCACCGGGGTCGCTCGCGTTCTTCGCGTAGAACTCCACGAGCGTGCCGAAGATGTCGGAGGTCGCCTCGTTGAGGCCGCCGGACTCCCCGGAGTAGGTGAGGTTGGCGGTCGCCGCGGTGACGCCGTGCGACATCTCGTGCCCGGCGACGTCGAGCGCGACCAGCGGCCCGAAGACCTTGCCGTCGCCGTCCCCGTACGTCATGCAGAAGCAGGTGTCGTCCCAGAAGGCGTTGTTGTAACCGCTGCCGTAGTGCACGCGGTTGTACGAGCCCTTGCCGTCCCCGGCGATGCCGTTCCTGCCGTGCACGTTCTTGTAGTAGTCCCAGGTGGTGTCCGTGCCGTACTGGGCGTCCACCGCGGCCGAGGAGCGGTCGGCGGTGGTGCCGCTGCCCCAGTGGTTGTCCGCGTCGGTGAAGAGGGCGGCAGGCGCGCGGCCCCAGCAGATGCCGAGGATGCAGGAGTCCGTCTTGTTCTGCGCGTCACCGGTGTAGGTGCCGCCGCGGGTGGCGTCCTTGAGCTGGTACGTGGTGCCGGACTTGGTGGTCTCCAGCGGCACGGTCCCGCCGTACAGCGACTTGCCGTCGCCGGTCACGGTCTCCAGCCGGTCCCAGGAGTCGATCGCCTTGCCGGTACGGGCGTTGGTGAGCACGACGTGCGCCGCGGGGTTGCCCCTGCCGTCCTGGCCTGCGGCGGTGGTCCGCCAGGCGAGCTGCGGTGCGCCGTGCAGCGCGTCGATGACCAGCAGCGGCTTCGCGGCGACCTTGCGCAGCGCGGTACCGGAGTTGGCGGCGCGCAGCGCCGCGGTGCCCAGCCCCGCGGCCTTCGTCGCGCTGATCAGGGGCTTGACGGTGGGGACGGCGAGGTCGCTGCGGGTGGCCCGGGAGGCGCCGCGGTAGCTGCCGTCGGGGGAGAGGTGGACGACCAGGTCGCCGCCGAGCACGGGCACTCCGCCGAAGCTCCGGTCGTAGCGGACGTGCCGGCTGCCGTCGGAGTCGATGACGACGTCGCGTACGGAGGTGTCCTGGGCGGCGGTGAAGCCGAGTTGGGTGGCGTGCGCGGCGAGCGCGGCGTCGGCGCTGCGGACGGCTCCGGCGCGGTCGGGGGCCGGCCGGGCGGTGGCGGCTGTGGGCAGGGTGGCGGCGACCAGAGCGGCCGCCGCCGTGGCTATGACGCTGGTGGCGAGGCGCGTTCTCGATCTCATCGGGCTCCTCGGACGGCGGGGCAGCGCCCGGTGGTGTACCCACCGGTAACGCTGATGGCGAGTCACATTAAGCGTCCATGACAACGCTCTGTCCATACCCCGACGACGACCGGCACATACCCTGCACAGGGCCTCGCGCGGGGCTGACGTCCGGGTCTGAAGTACGGGCCCTATGAGCCGGCCCCGAGGTCGCTCTCGTCCGTCCCGTAGCGCACCGCTCGCATCGTGCGCTCGGACGGGACGACCTGGGCGACCTGGCCGGCGATCTCCATGAGACGCGGGGCGAGTGCGCGGACGCGGGCGTCGGGGAGGCGGACGGCGGGGACCTGGATCACCACCGCCGCGTGGGCGTGGCCCCCGGCGCCGAGTACGGGGGCGCCGATGCAGCGGACGCCCTCGACGTTCTCCTCGTTGTCGATGCTGAAGCCGCGCTCCCGGGTGCGCCGCAGCTCGTCAGCGAACCGCTTCGGGGTGGTCACCGTATGCGGCGTGACCGCCGCCAACCGCTCGGGCAGGGCGGCCAGATAGTCCTCGACGTCCTCCGCGAACGCCATCATCGCCTTGCCCGAGGCCGTGGAGTACAGCGGGAAGCGCGCCCCGGGGTGCTGCTCGAAGCGGAGCGGCAGCGTCGACTGGACGCGCATCACCACCACCGACTCGCCGCCGTCCCGCACGACGAGGTTGACCGACTCGTTCGTCTCCTCGTTGAGCTGCTTCAGCAGCGGCATCGCGCGGTCGGCGCCCAGCGCCCGCTGCGCCGCCTGGCCGAGCAGGATGGCCGTACTGCCCAGGTAGTAGCCCTCCGTCGCGGGATTGCGGCGCAGGAAGCCCTCGGCGGCCAGCGCTCCGACGACGCGGTGCGCGGTGCCGGGCGTGAGCCCGAGGCGCTGCACGATCTCGGTCACCTGGACGTCGCCCTCGGCCTCGATGAACAGCCGCAGCACGGCCATCGCGCGGCCGATGGCCTGGGTGCCGGCCGGGGTGTCAGGTGCCTTGGCGCGTCGCTCACTCACCCGCGGCAGCCTACCGAGCCGTGCACGCCCATTGACGGCGGGCACCTGCCGTCCTAGCTTGCAGGTACTGCTCCACATTGTGGACGGCCTTCCAAAGATCTTCATCGGCCCTACGCCAGGAGACTTCATGCCGCACTTCGAGCACCCCACCGAGACCGTCTTCACCTGGGCCGCGCCGCCCCTGAAGTTCGGCCTCGGCGCCTCGCCGAGATAGGCCAGGACCTGCGCGCACTCGGCGTCACCAACGCCCTGGTCATCACCGACCCCGGCGTCGCCGCGAGCGACGTGCCGGACCGCGTCGCGCACGCGATCAAGGCCGCCGGGCTCGGCGCCGACGTCTTCGACGGCGTCGCCGTGGAGCCGACCGACCGCAGCATCGAGGAGGCCGTCGCCTTCGCCCGTTCCGGCAGCTGGGACGGGTACGTCGCGGTCGGCGGCGGCTCCGCCATGGACACCGCCAAGGCCGTCAACCTCCTCACCACCCAGCCCGGCACGCTGATGGACTACATCGCCCCGCCCGTCGGCGGCGGCAAGGTCCCCGAGCTGCCCGTCAAGCCCCTCATCGCGGTCCCCACCACCGCGGGCACCGGCTCCGAGGCCACCACCATCTGCGTCGTCGACCTGCTCGACCTGCGCCTGAAGGCCGGCATCAGCCACCCCCGGCTGCGCCCCGCGCTCGCCGTCGTCGACCCGCTCACCACCCTGTCGGTCCCCGCCCAGGTCACCGCCGCCAGTGGCATGGACGTCCTCACCCACGCCGCCGAGAGCTACACCGCGCTCACCTTCGACGCCCGCCCCGCCTTCCCCGACGCCGCGGCGCGCGCCGCGTTCTGCGGCGCCAACCCCATCAGCGACGTGTGGTGCGAGAAGGCCATGGAACTGGTCGGCACCCACCTGCGCCGGGCCGTGATGAACGGCAACGACCTCAAGGCCCGGCAGGGCATGGCGTACGCGTCCGCCGTCACCGGCATGGGCTTCGGCAACGCCGGTACGCACATCCCGCACGCCAACGCGTACCCCATCGCCGGCGCCGTGGAGAACTACCGCGCCGAGGGCTATCCGGAGATGCCGATGGTCCCGCACGGCCAGGCCGTCGCCTCCACCGCCATGGCCGCCTTCCGCTTCACGTACCCCTCGAACCCACAACGCCACCTGCGCGCGGCCGAGTTGATCGGCGGCCGGCCCGTCGACCCCGACGAGGGCGCCGAGGCGCTGCCCCGCGTCCTGCGCGAACTCCTGCGTGACATCGGCATGCCCAACGGCATCGCCGCCTTCGGCTACGCCGAGTCCGACCTGGACACCCTGGTCTCCGGCACGATGAAGCAGTCCCGCCAGCTCTCCGTCGTACCGCGCCCGCTCACCACCGAAGCGGCCGGCCGGATCTTCCGCGAGTCGCTCCGCAACTGGTGAAGGGAGCGCAGCCGTGCCCGCATCCACCGCACAGACCCCGAGCCCCATCGGGAAGATCGCCCTCGCCGGCGCCATCGGCACCACCATCGAGTGGTACGACTTCTTCCTCTACGGCACCGCCGCCGGCATCGTCTTCGACAAGCTCTTCTTCCCGAGCTTCGACAGCCTCGTCGGCACCCTCATCGCCTTCGCGACCTTCGCCATCGGCTTCGTCGCCCGCCCCCTCGGCGGCATCGTCTTCGGCCACTTCGGCGACCGGGTGGGACGCAAGACCGCCCTGATCACCACCATGTTCATCATGGGCGCCGGCACCTGCCTCATCGGCGTCCTGCCGACGTACGACTCCATCGGCGTCTGGGCCCCGGTACTCCTCGTCCTGCTCCGCATCCTCCAGGGCATCGGCATCGGCGGCGAATGGGGCGGCGCGGTCCTGATGTCCGTCGAACACGCCCCGGAAGGCCGCAAGGGCTACTACGGCAGCTGGCCCCAGATCGGCGTCCCCGCCGGCCTGATGCTCGGCACCGGCGTCTTCGCGCTGCTCTCCAGCACCCTGGACAGCGAGCAGTTCCTCGCCTGGGGCTGGCGCATCGCCTTCCTGCTCAGCGCCGTACTGGTCCTCATCGGCCTCTACATCCGCCTCCAGGTCTACGAGACGCCCGCCTTCCGCTCCGTACGCGAGCAGCACACCCGGGCCCGCATCCCCCTCGTCGAGCTGCTCCGCACCTCCAAGGTCAACCTGCTGCTGGGCATGGGCACCCGCATGGCCGAGGGCATCGCGTTCAACACCTGGGGTGTCTTCGCCATCGCGTACACCACCACCGAACTGCACGTCCCCCGCACCCACGCCCTCATCGGTGTCATGGCGGCCGCGGCCGTCTGCGTTCCGATGATCCCGCTGTGGGGCGCGCTCTCCGACCGCTTCGGCCTGCTGCGCACCTTCGGCCTCGGCGCCGTCCTCTTCGGCGTCTCCGCCGTCCCCGCCTTCGCGCTCTTCGACACGGGCTCCGTACTGGTCATCGGCGGCACCCTGGTCGTCACCCTCGGCCTCTTCTACGGGGCGATGTACGGCCCGCAGGCCGCGCTCTACGCCGGCCTGTTCCCCGCCAACGTCCGCTACAGCGGCGTCTCCTGCGTCTACCAGGTCTCCGGCGTCTTCGCGAGCGGATGCACCCCGCTGATCCTCACCGCACTGCTCTCGGCGGGCGACGGCAGCCCCTGGCTGATGGTCACCTACATCGTCGCGATGTCGGCGCTCAGCCTGCTCTGCGTCGTCCTCATCGCGCTCCGCCGCCGCCGGAGCGCCGCCGACCGACCCACCGGGAAGGAGCGCCATGCGTCCGTCCGGACACCGGCCCCGCAATAAGGCCGACGCGGCCGGCGCCGAGCTCACCGCCGCGCTCCGCCGCGCCGGCGTGCCCAGCGCCGACGACTCCGACCTCGCCCGCTCCCTGTACGCCTCCGACGCCTCCCTCTACCGCATTCGCCCGCAGGCTGTCGTCGTCCCGCGACACGCCGACGAGATCGCCGCCGTACGCGAGGTCTGCGCCGCGCACCACGTACCGCTCACCCTGCGCGGCGCCGGCACCTCCATCGCCGGCAACGCCATCGGCCCCGGCGTCGTCGTCGACACCAGCCGCCACCTCAACCGCGTACGGGAGATCGACCCCGAAGCCGGTACCGCCCTGGTCGAACCCGGCGTCGTCCTGGCCGACCTGCAACGCGCCGCGGCCCCGCACGGCCTGCGCTTCGGCCCCGACCCCTCCACCCACAACCGCGCCACCCTCGGCGGCATGATCGGCAACAACGCCTGCGGCTCCCGGGCCCTCGGATACGGCCGGACCAGCGACAACGTGCTCGGCCTCGATGTCCTCACGGGGGCGGGGGAGCGGCTGCGGCTCGGGTCCTCCGAGGCGACCGCCTCGCCCCTCCTGACCGCCCTCCGGCGCACCGTCGGCGAAGAACTCGCCCTCCTCCGCACCGAACTGGGCCGCTTCCCCCGCCAGGTCTCCGGCTACGCCCTCGAACACCTCCTGCCCGAGCGCGGCTTCGATGTCGCGCGCGCCCTCGTCGGCAGCGAAGGCACCCTCGCGCTCACCCTCGCCGCCCGGCTCCGCCTCGTCCGCGACGCCCCGCACCGCGTCCTCACCGTCCTCGGCTACCCCACGATGGCGGACGCCGCCGACGCCGTACCGGCGCTCCTGAAGCACACGCCGGTCGCCTGCGAAGGGCTCGACGCCCGCATCGTCCGCACGGTCACCGCCCGCAGGGGCCGCGCGGCCGTCCCCGCCCTCCCGCGCGGCGAGGGCTGGCTCCTCGTCGAACTCGTCGGCGAGAGCCTGCCGTACCTGGTGGACGCCGCGGCCCGGCTCGTACGGGACGCCGGCGCGCTCGACTCCCGTACCGTCACCGACCCCGCCGAGGCCGCCGCCCTGTGGCGCATCCGCGAGGACGGCGCGGGCCTCGTCGCCCGCACCCCTGACGGCGCACCGGCCCACGCGGGCTGGGAGGACGCCGCCGTACCTCCCGAACGGCTCGGCGCGTACCTCCGCGCGTTCGAGGACCTCCTCGCCGACCACCACCTCACCGGCGTCCCCTACGGACACTTCGGTGACGGCTGCCTCCACGTCCGCATCGACTTCCCGCTCGGCGCCCCCGGCGGTACGCAGGCCATGCGCGAGTTCCTCTTCGCGGCCGCCCGCCTCGTCGCCCGGCACGGCGGCTCCCTCTCCGGTGAACACGGCGACGGCCGCGCCCGCGGCGAACTCCTGCCGCTGATGTACTCCCCGGCCGCACTCGGCCTGTTCGCCCGCGTCAAGGCCCTCTTCGACCCCGACGACCTCCTCAACCCCGGCGTCATCGTCCGCCCCGACCCCGTCGACCACGCCGTACGCGCCGCCGGTGCCCGCCCCCTCACCCGCCGCGAACTCCCCACCCTGGCCCTCGCCCACAGCGCCGACGGCGGCGACCTCTCGCGCGCCGTGCACCGCTGCACCGGCGTCGGCAAGTGCCGCGCCGACACCACCGCCACCGGCGGCGTGATGTGCCCCAGCTACCTCGCCACCCGAGAGGAGAAGGACTCCACCCGCGGCCGCGCCCGCGTCCTCCAGGACGTCGCCTCCGGCGCCCTCGGCCCCGACGGCTGGCGCTCGCCCGCCCTCCACGACGCCCTCGACCTCTGCCTCGCCTGCAAGGGCTGCTCCTCGGACTGCCCCACGGGCACCGACATGGCCGCGTACAAGGCGGAGGCACTGCACCAGAGGTACGGGCGCGGACTCCTCCACCCGCGCCCCCGCAGCCACTACGCGCTGGGCCGGCTGCCCCTCTGGACGCGGCTGATCGCCCGCACACCGGGCGCGGCCCGGGTCGCGAATGCGGTATTGCGCTCCCGGCTGCTGCATCCGCTCCTCACCTGGAGCGCGGGCGTCGACGCGCGGCGGTCGCTGCCCACCTTCGCGGGGACGACGTTCCGGCGATGGTTCGCGGACCGGGACCGGGCACCACAGGAAGACGCGCCCCACGGCGACGTGGTGCTCTTCGTCGACACCTTCACCGACGCCTTCGCGCCCGAGACGGGCCGGGCCGCGGTCGCCGTACTGGAAGCCGCCGGCTACCGGGTCCGGGTCACCGAACGCCCCGTGTGCTGCGGCCTCACCTGGATCTCCACCGGCCAGCTGGACGCCGCCCGGCGCCGCGTGCGCGCCACCGTCCGCGCCCTCCTCCCGTACGTACGCGCGGGCATACCGGTCGTCGGACTCGAACCGTCCTGCACCGGAGTACTGCGCTCGGACGCGGCGGAACTCCTGGGCGGGCGCGGCGTGTACGGGGCCGCGGCGGGCGAGGCGAGAGCGGAGGAGGCCGCCGCCGCGCGGGAGGTCGCCGCCGCCACCCGCACGCTCGCCGAACTGCTCAGCGCCACCCCCGGCTGGTCCCCGCCCGATCTGACCGGCACCACCGCGGTCGCCCAGCCGCACTGCCACCACCACGCCGTCATGGGCTGGGACGCCGACGCCGCGCTGCTGGCCGCCGCCGGCGCCATCGTCGAACGCCTCGGCGGCTGCTGCGGCCTGGCCGGCAACTTCGGCGTCGAACGCGGCCACCACGACGTCTCCGTGGCCGTCGCGGAACACGCGCTCCTCCCGGCCGTACGCCGCTCCGCCCCCGGCACCCCGCTCCTCGCCGACGGCTTCAGCTGCCGCACCCAGCTCGCCGACCTGACCGGGCGGCGGGGGACGCACCTGGCGGAACTCCTGGCACGCTCAGCCTCCGAGGAGCCGCAGTGATCCCCACAGCGCCACCACCGCAAGGGACAGCGCGGCGGGCACCGTGATCAGGCCGAGCCGGGTGAAGTCCTTGAGCACCACATCGGTGTCGTGCGCGTGCAGGATGCGCCGCCACAGCAGCGTGGCCAGCGACCCCGCGTAGGTGAGGTTCGGCCCGATGTTGACGCCGAGCAGGACCGCGAGCACCGCGCCGGGGCCACCCTGCGCGGTCAGCGGGATCAGGACGAGTACGGCGGGCAGGTTGTTGATCACGTTGGCCAGTACGGCGGCCAGCGCGGCCACGCCGAGCAGCGCGGGCAGTGACGTGCCGTCGGGGACCAGACGGCCGAGCGCGTCGGCGAGCCCGTTGTCCACCACCGCGCGCACCACGATGCCGAGCGCGAGCACGAAGGCGAGGAACGGCAGCGAGAGCGAGCCCAGGACGGCGCGGACGGTCGTACGGCGGCGGGCGAGCGTGCGGGCCGCGAGCACCAGCGCGCCGGCCGCCGCCGCCCACGCAGGGTCGATGCCGAGCGCGGAGGCGACCACGAAGCCGGCCAGCGTGCAGACCACGGTGACCAGCGCGAACACCGGTACGTCCGGCGGTTCGGCGGCAGCCGGAGGGGGCGTCTCCGCGTCGAGGTCGGCGGCGAAGTAACGGCGGAAGACCAGGTACTCGGTACCGATGGCGACCAGCCACGGCAGCACCATCAGCGCGGCGAACCGGGTGAAGCTCAGCCCGCTCGCCGCGAACGCGAGCAGGTTCGTGAGGTTGGACACCGGCAGCAGCAAGGAGGCCGTGTTCGAGAGGTGGGTGCAGGCGTAGACGTGCGGCCGCGCGCGGGCGCCCAGCCGGGCGGCGGTGGCGAAGACGACCGGGGTGAGCAGCACGACGGTGGCGTCCAGGCTCAGTACCGCGGTGATCGCCGAGGCGAGGCCGAAGACGGCGGCCAGCAGCCGCCGGGGACGGCCCGCCGCGGCGCGTGCCATCCAGGCGCCGCACGCCTCGAAGAGCCCTTCGTCGGCGCACAGCCGGGCCAGCACCAGTACGGCCGCCAGGAAGCCGATCACGGGGCCGAGCCGCGCGGCCTCCTCCCGCGCGTGCGCCAGCGGGATCGCCCCGGTCGCGAGGACGACGGAGGCGGCCGGTACCGCGATGGCCGCCTCCGGCAGCCGGAACGGCCGTACGACCGCGCACACGAGCACGACGACGAGCAGCGCCGCGGAGAGCGCCTCCGCGAGGGGGGTGTTCAGGGTCGTTCCTTTCAGCTGGTCCGTCCGCCGTCGGGGTCGGACAAATGTCGCAGAGTATGCGCTGGCCAGGCGCCATGGTGCAGGATGGGGGCAACGGATGACGCCGAACGCGTGTCATGCCCCGTCAGGTTTGTATGTATATCCCTAGAATTGCTCGATGCAGATACCGCAGCTGCCCAGCGCCCTTGCGAGCGAGGTGATCCGGTGACCCGCCCCGACGCCACCGACGAACAGTGGGAGGGCCTCGCTGAGGTCGTCCCGCTGCGCGGCGGCCGCGAGTGGCCCTCATGGCCCGACCACCGGGCGCTTCCCGACGACGAACCGAGCGAGGCGTCCCGCCGGTTCATCGTCATCCGCGTCCAGACCTTCGCCGACGCCCGCGAGGTCGCCGAACACCTCATGGCCCAAGTGCCCGTGCTGCTCGACCTGAGCAGCGCCGACACGGATGTGGCCAAGCGCATCCTCGACTTCTCCAGCGGCGTCGTCTTCGGCATCGGCAGCGGCATGCACCGCGTCGACACCAACGTCTTCCTGCTCGCCCCGGTCGGCACGGAGGTCGAGGAACCACGGGCGGGGGCGGCGCCGCGCCCGTAGGCGCAGCGCCGGCGTCCCCCGTTCGTAGGAACGGCCGTCCGGCGGAACGGTTCTCCGGCGGCCCGGCTCTCTAGCGTTCCCGCCATGGACCCCTGGAGCCGTACGGAAGAGGGCGCGACGGCCGCGGCCGTGGAGACGGGCCCGGGCGCGGACCCCGCCGCTGAGGCGGGCCCGGGCGCGGGCGCGGGCCCGGGCCCGGGCGCCGAGGCGAGCGGGCCGCCCCGCCCCCTCGTCACCGAGCTGCGCCTGTCCGCCTTCAAGTCGCACCGCGGCGCGACCTACCCGCTCGGCCCCCTCACCCTCCTCGCCGGCCCGAGCGGCAGCGGCAAGTCGAGCGCGCTCCAGGCGTACGGGCTGCTCGTCCGGCTCGGCGCGGGCGAGCCGCTGGACGGGGCGCTCGCCGCCGTACCGGGCGGCGCGGCGGCCTGTGTACCGGAGCGGGCCGCGCCGGACGCGCAGGGGAGGCGCGGCTTCCGCATCGGCTGCACGGTCGACGGACCGGCGGGCCCGACGCGCCTCGACATCGCCGTGCAGACCGAACCCGAGCTGCGGATCGCCGGTGAACGGCTCACCGGCGGCGGCCGGACGCTGTTCACCACCGCGCTCACCGACCCCGGCCGCCGCACGGTGCAGGCCGCGTGGCTCACCGCCGGGGCCGCGCCCGTCACCCGTGCGCCGCTCCCCGACGACCGGCTGGGCACCGCGCTGCTGCCGCTGCGCGTCGCGGGCACGACGGCGGGGCAGCGCCTGGTGCTGGCCGCCGCCGAACAGACCCTGATCGCCCTGCGCTCTTCCTTCGTCTGCGACCCACGGCCCGAGGCGGTACGCGCGGTGGCACGGGCCGCAGGCCCCGGGCCGGGGGCGGGCGCGTCTTCCGGGGCCGGCGTGGCGGACGCCGCCGAGGGCGCACGGCTGCGGCCGGACTGCGGCAACCTCGCCGCCGTACTGGAGCGCACCGGCCGGGAGTGCGCCACCCGCCACGCGGCGCTCGTCGACGCGGTACGCGCCGGCTGCCCGGGCCCGGTGCGGGAGCTCCGCGCGGAGCCCGGCGCACGGCGATTGGACTGGCTGGGCGACGGCGAGCTGCGCTATCTCGCGCTGGCGCTGGTGCTGCTGACCGGCCCCGGCGTGCTGGCCGTCGACCCGGTGGCCGAGGTGCTGCCGGCCCGTCAGGTGCTGACCGTGGTGGTGGACGGGCTGGACCGCTGCCTGGACCGGCGGCAGTCGGCCGAACTGTTCGCGCTGGCCGTACGGATGGCGGCGCGCGGCCACGTCCGGCTGCTGGGGACGGTGACGGACGCCTCGGCCGCCGCCCGGCTGCCGGAGGTCGGAGTGCTACACCTGGGGGCATGAGTGAAGATCTTGAGACCTTGCAGCGCCGGCTGGCCGACTTCGCGGCGGCCCGGGACTGGCAGCAGTACCACACCCCGAAGAACCTCGCCGCGGCGCTCAGCGTCGAGGCGTCCGAACTGGTCGAGATTTTCCAGTGGCTGACGCCGGAGCAGTCCGCCAAGATCATGACCGACCAGGAATCCGCGGCGCGGGTCGAGGACGAAGTGGCGGATGTGCTGGCGTACTTGCTCCAGTTCTGCGGCGTACTGGGCATCGACGCGGCGGCCGCGCTCGCCGCGAAGATCGAGCGCAATGAGGAACGATTCCCCGCGAATCGACCCGGTCGTCACTCTCCGGAGTGATGGATCTCGCAAACTCGCCTTAGTTGTCCACAGATTTGCGAATTACTCTAGCGCTTTCGGCGGTTTCAGTTCACTCTGGGTAGTGGCAGGTGTGCGCAAGGCAGCGGACGAGGGCAAGGGAAGGGGTCGTGCATGGATGCGGTGCGGATCATCGCGGCCAGTCGGCACGGTCTGGCCCAGGCGCGGACGGTCCAGGACATCGTCATAGAGGCGTGGCAGGCGCAGGCCCTGGCGGAGGCGGTCGGCAGCCTCCTGGCGATATCGGGACCGTTCGAGGTGCGGGCCAAGGCGCGGAGGCTGGGCGAGGCGGGAGGCCGGTCGGGCGCGGCGGTGCTGTGTCCGGTACCGAGATCGTACGGCCCCAGGGCGGCCCAGCTGTCCGAAGTCCGGGACAGCAAGCTCGCGTTGACGGACCTGTGCGGCCTGCTGGCCGAGGTGTGCGAGGCCCTGGTGAGCGTCGTCTGCGCGGCCGAGGAGGACGGCCTCTACTGGACGTGCGTGGAGGCGATGGACGCGGCCGACGAGTCCCGCGACCGCGCCGCCGCCATCCTCAAACAACTCCTCGTCCGCGACCGCCCCCACGACCGCGACCTGGCCTGACGAGGAGACCGATGCCCCGCCCCGGCGCACTGACGAGCGCGGGCGGGCGGCTGAGCGGGGGCCTGGCCGAGGGCTGGGCCGGGGGCCGGGCCGGGGGCTGGGCCCAGGTGGTGGGTTGGCGGGGGGCGGGGGGAGGGCAGGGGGAAGATGGGGGGATGGATCTGCGAATCTTTACCGAGCCTCAGCAGGGTGCCGACTACGACACCCTCCTCACCGTCGCCAAGGCCACCGAGGACCTCGGCTTCGACGCATTCTTCCGGTCGGATCACTATCTGCGGATGGGCACGGCGGACGGGCTGCCCGGGCCCACCGATGCCTGGATCACGCTCGCCGGTCTGGCCCGTGAGACCCGGCGCATCCGCCTCGGCACGCTGATGACCGCCGGTACCTTCCGGCTGCCCGGCGTGCTCGCCATCCAGGTCGCCCAGGTGGACCAGATGTCCGGCGGCCGGGTCGAGCTGGGCCTGGGCGCGGGCTGGTTCGAGGAGGAGCACAAGGCGTACGGCATCCCGTTCCCCAAGGAGAAGTTCGCGCGGCTGGAGGAGCAGCTGGCGATCGTCACGGGGCTGTGGGACACGCCGGTCGGCGAGGAGTTCTCGTACGAGGGGACGTACTACCAGCTGGAGAAGTCCCCGGCGCTGCCCAAGCCCGCGCAGCGCAAGGTGCCGGTGCTGATCGGCGGGCACGGCGCGACGCGCACGCCGCGGCTGGCCGCGCGGTACGCCGACGAGTTCAACATCCCCTTCGCCTCCCTGGAGGACACCGCGCGGCAGTTCGGCCGGGTGCGGGCGGCGGCCGAGGCGATCGGCCGCAAGGGCGACGACCTGGTGTACTCCAACGCGCTGGTCGCCTGCGTGGGCAAGGACGACGCCGAGGTGGCGCGCCGCGCCGCGGCCATCGGCCGGGACGTGGCGGACCTGAAGGCCAACGGCCTGGCCGGTTCGCCGGCCGAGGTGGTCGAGAAGATCGGCCGGTACGCGGAGGCCGGGGCCTCCCGCTTCTACCTCCAGCTGCTGGACCTCGACGACCTGGACCACCTGGAGATCATCTCCTCGCAGGTGCAGAGCCAGCTGGGCTGAGGAGCACCGGTCCGCCCGGCACCGGTCCGCCCGGCGCGAGCCGGGTGGACCGGGACCCGGCCGGGGCCGTGCCGCGCCGCGTCCACCGTCCCCCACGCGCCGCACCCACCTTCCCGGATACCGAGTGATCATCGTTGAATCCGGCCAGGATGGGGGGATGGGATTCCATGTCGACTCAGAGGTCGGTCATCTCCGCCGGGTCATCCTGCACCGCCCCGACCTGGAGCTGAAGCGGCTCACCCCGTCCAACAAGGACGCGCTGCTCTTCGACGACGTGCTGTGGGTGCGGCGCGCGCGGGCCGAGCACGACGCCTTCGCCGACACCCTGCGCGACCGCGGCGTCGAGGTGCACCTCTTCGGGGACCTGCTGGCGGAGAGCCTGCGCATCCCGGAGGCGCGGGCGCTGGTGCTGGACCGGGTCTTCGACGAGAAGGAGTACGGGCCGCTGGCCACCGACCACCTCCGGGCCGCGTTCGAAGAGCTGCCGCTGGGGGAGCTGGTCGAGGCGCTGATCGGCGGGATGACCAAGCGGGAGTTCCTGGAGCGCAACCCCGAGCCGACATCGGTGCGCTTCCACGTGATGGACCTGGACGACTTCCTGCTGCCGCCGCTGCCGAACCACCTCTTCGCGCGGGACACCTCGGCGTGGGTGTACGACGGGGTGTCGGTGAACGCGATGCGCTGGCCCGCCCGGCAGCGCGAGACGGTCCACTACGAGGCGATCTACCGGTACCACCCGCTCTTCACGCACGAACGTTTCCACGTGTGGTCCGAGGGCCAGGCGGCGTACCCCTCCACCATCGAGGGCGGCGACGTGCTGGTGATCGGCAATGGCGCGGTGCTGATCGGGATGAGCGAGCGGACCACGCCGCAGGCGGTGGAGATGCTGGCCCGCGGGCTGTTCGCGGCCGGCTCCGCGCAGACGATCGTGGCGCTGGACATGCCCAAGCGGCGGGCGTTCATGCACCTGGACACGGTGATGACGATGGTGGACGGCGATACGTTCACGCAGTACGCGGGGCTGGGGATGCTGCGCTCGTACACGATCGAGCCGGGCGCGAGCGAGCGGGAGCTGAAGGTCACCGATCACCCGCCGGAGCACATGCACCGGGCGATCGCGGCGGCGCTCGGCCTGGACGGCGTGCGGGTGCTGACCGCGACGCAGGACGTGCACGCGGCGGAGCGCGAGCAGTGGGACGACGGCTGCAATGTCCTGGCGGTCGAGCCGGGCGTGGTCGTGGCGTACGAGCGTAATGTCACGACCAATACGTTTTTGCGGAAGCGCGGGATCGAGGTGATCACGATCCCGGGGAGCGAGCTGGGGCGGGGCCGCGGCGGACCGCGCTGCATGAGCTGCCCGGTGGAGCGGGACGGGATCGGGTGAGCCCGCGGGCGGCTCCGGCTCGTTGAATAGGAATGCGCGGCGTCGTATACACTTCCATATTCGACCGCCCGGTCGTGCCTGTTGCGACGCAACGTCGTACCTGATGCGACCGCGAGGCCGTACCCGACCCCATTGGCCGCGACCTAGGAGCCTGCCATGGCGATTGACCTCACGGGCCGCCATTTCCTCAAGGAGCTGGACTTCACCGCCGAGGAGTTCCGCCACCTGATCGACCTCGCCGCGGAGCTGAAGGCCGCGAAGCGCGCGGGCACCGAGGAGCAGCGGCTGAAGGGGCGCAACATCGCCCTGATCTTCGAGAAGACCTCCACCCGGACCCGCTGCTCCTTCGAGGTCGCGGCCGCCGACCAGGGCGCCCACACGACGTATCTGGACCCCTCCGGCTCGCAGATCGGGCACAAGGAGTCGGTGAAGGACACCGCCCGCGTGCTCGGCCGGATGTTCGATGGGATCGAGTACCGCGGCAGCGCCCAGGTGAACGTCGAGGAGCTGGCCAGCCATGCGGGCGTGCCGGTCTACAACGGCCTGACCGACGAGTGGCACCCCACCCAGATGCTCGCCGACGTGCTCACCATGATCGAGCACAGCCCCGGCCGCCCCCTGGGAGAGCTGACCTTCGCCTACCTCGGCGACGCCCGGTACAACATGGGCAACTCCTACCTGGTCACCGGCGCCCTGCTCGGCATGGACGTGCGCATCGTGGCGCCGAAGAAGCTGTGGCCCGAGGAGTCGGTGATCGCGAGCGCCCGGCAGCTCGCGGAGAAGAGCGGCGCCCGGCTGACCCTCACCGAGGACGTCGCCGAGGGCGTGCGCGGCGCGGACTTCGTCGCCACCGACATCTGGGTGTCGATGGGCGAGCCGAAGGAGGTCTGGGACGAGCGGATCGCGCTGCTCAGCCCGTACGCCGTGACGATGGACGTGCTGCGCGCCACGGGCAAGGAGGACGTGAAGTTCCTGCACTGCCTGCCGGCCTTCCACGACCTCGGCACGGCCGTCGGCCGCGAGATCTACGCCCGGCACGGCCTGGAGTCGCTGGAGGTCACCGACGAGGTCTTCGAGTCGGCGCACTCCGTCGTCTTCGACGAGGCGGAGAACCGCATGCACACGATCAAGGCGGTCATGGTCGCGACGCTCGGACGCTGAGCCGGCGCTCCGGAGAAGCGGCCGGAGAAACCACACCGGAGAAACCACGCGCCGCGGACGCGGTCGCCGCATACAAATACGCCTTAATGGGCGATCATGCACCATTTTCGGTTATCATCGAACCGAACCTCGGGGGCGGGCCGATCGGCCCGCCCCTTCTCCGTGCCCCGCCCACCCCGCCGGGCACGTCGCACCACCAGGAAGAGAACCACCCCATGTCCGCGTCCGGACTGCGCATCAAGTCCCCCGACCTGCTCGTCGCCGAATCCGGCGCGGATCTCGAAGGCCACGGCCTCAAGCGCACCATGGGCCTCTTCCAGCTGGTGTGCTTCGGCGTCGGCGCGATCGTCGGCACGGGCATCTTCGTCGGCCTCTCGGACACCGTCGCCGAGGCCGGCCCCGCCGTCGTCGTCTCCTTCGTCCTGGCCGCCCTGACCTGCGTCTTCACCGCCTTCTCGTTCGCCGAGCTGGGCGGTGCGATCCCGGTCTCCGGCAGCTCGTACTCCTACGCGTACGCCACGCTCGGCGAGCGCACCGCCTTCCTCGTCGGCTGGTGCCTGCTGCTGGAGTACGGCGTGTCCGTCTCGGCGGTCGCGGTGGGCTGGGGCCAGTACCTCAACGAGCTGCTGGACAGCCTGGTCGGTTGGCAGCTGCCCGCCGCGCTGTCCGCGCCGCCCGGCGAGGGCGGCGTCCTCAACCTCCCCGCCGTCGTCGTCATGCTGCTCGCCGCCACGCTCCTCGTGCGCGGCATCCGGGAGAGCGCCCGCGCCACCGCCGCGATGGCCGTCCTGAAGATCGGCGTACTGATCCTCTTCTGCGTGATCGCCTTCACCGCCTTCCGGTACGGCAACCTCTCGCCGTTCGCCGCGCAGGGCGCCGCCGGCATCACCTCCGGCGCCTCGGTCGCGTTCTTCTCGTACATCGGCTTCGACGCGGTCACCACGGCGGGCGAGGAGGTCAAGAACCCGCGGCGGAACATTCCCGCCGCGATCCTGATCTGCATCGGCCTCGTCACCGTGCTGTACTGCCTGGTCGCGCTCGCCGCGATCGGCGCGCTCTCCGCGGACGACGTCGCCGACAAGCCCGCCGCGCTCTCCCTGATCGTCGACCGGGTCACCGGCTCGGCGCTGGGCGGCGGGATCATCGCCTTCGGCGCGGTGGTGGCCATCGCGTCCGTCGTCCTCGCGGTGATGTACGGCCAGACCCGCATCCTGATGTCGATGTCCCGGGACGGGCTGATCCCGCGGGTGTTCGAACGGATCTCGCCGAAGACGTCGACGCCGGTCCGGGGCACCTGGATCGTCGCGGTCGTCTTCGCGGTGCCGGCCGCGGTGGTGCCGCTGGACGTGGTCATGAATCTGACCACCATCGGGACCCTCGCGGTCATGGCCGTGGTCAACGTCTGCGTCATGCGGCTGCGCCGCACCCGCCCCGAACTGCCGCGCCGCTTCCGGGTGCCGCTCTTCCCGCTCAGCCCGCTGCTGGGGATCGCGTTCTGCCTGTACCTGATCTACGGCACGGGCCCGGCCACCTGGCTGCAGTTCGCCGCGTTCCTGGTGGTCGGCGCCCTGGTGTACGCGCTGTACGGCCGCCGGCGCTCGCGGCTGGCCGCCACCGCGCCCGAATCCGCTGCCGAAGTGGCGCCGAAGGAGTGAACCGGGGGCCCGGTCCGGGCCCGGCGGGCGCTCAGTCCGTACCGGCTCCCGGCGCTGCCGGGAGCCGGAACCACACCGCCTTGCCCTGTTCGGTCGGCCGGTAGCCGGATGCCGCGCTGAGGGTGCGGATCAGCAGCAGCCCCCGGCCGCCCTCGTCCAGCAGGTCGATCTCCGGCGGGGCGTCGTCGCCCAGGCCCTGGACCGGCGCCGGGTCGTTGTCGTGCACCTCGACGTGCGGGTGGCCGCTCGGCAGCACCTCGATGACCAGCTCGATCGGCTTGTCTCCCGGTGTGTGCTCGACGGCGTTGGCCACCAGCTCGCCGGTGAGCAGCTCGGCCGTGTCGCTGTCCGTGGCCACCCGCATGTCCGTGAACGCCATCCGGATCAGGGCGCGCGCGATCGGCACTGCGGCAGTGGTGTGCGGCAGCGTGATCCGCCAGGACGACGGCGCGGCTGGCTCCGGCAAGGTGCGTTTCCGTTCACGGGGCGTGATGTCCTCTTATAACGGTACGAACCTCTGCGGCGGACGGCTCGTCACGGCTTGTAGCGACGTCGGGAGTGCCGGGTGGATGCCTTATCGCGTACTCGTGACGGCGGTCACGGTTGCGTGATAACTTCCCGGAACAGGTAACGCCGGATACCGGCAGATACCGCCAGGCACCAGCCCTCCGGCTGAAGGGGGCACGACGCCCATGAGCCCGTTCACAGGTTCCGCGCACGCCACCGACGCATGGGAACACCTCCGCGTGACCAGGGAGGACGGGGTCGCCACCGTCACCCTCGCGCGCCCGGACACCCTCAACTCCCTCACCTTCGGCGCCTACGCCGACCTCCGCGACCTGCTCGCCGAGCTCTCCCGGGAACGCGCCGTGCGCGCCCTGGTACTCGGCGGCGAGGGCCGCGGCTTCTGCTCCGGCGGCGACGTGGACGAGATCATCGGCGCCACGCTGGAGATGGACACCGGCCAGCTGCTGGACTTCAACCGGATGACCGGTCAGGTCGTACGGGCGCTGCGGGAGTGTCCGTTCCCGGTGATCGCGGCCGTGCACGGTGTCGCAGCCGGGGCCGGCGCCGTCCTCGCGCTCGCCGCCGACTTCCGCATCGCCGACCCCTCGGCGCGCTTCGCCTTCCTCTTCACCAAGGTCGGGCTCTCCGGCGGCGACATGGGCGCGGCGTACCTGCTGCCCCGCGTCGTCGGCCTCGGGCACGCCACCCGGCTGCTGATGCTGGGGGAGGCCGTGCGCGCTCCCGAGGCCGAGCGGATCGGGCTGCTCAGCGAGCTGGCCGAGGAGGGCAAGGCGCACGAGGCCGCCGCCGCGCTGGCCCGCCGGCTCGCGGCCGGGCCGGCGCTCGCCCACGCCCAGACCAAGGCGCTGCTCACCGCCGAGCTGGACATGCCGCTCGCGGCGGCCGTCGAGATGGACGCGGCGACCCAGGCGCTGCTGATGAACAGCGCCGACTACGCCGAGTTCCACGCCGCGTTCACCGCCAAGCGCGGCCCGAAGTGGCAGGGGAAATGAGCTCCGGGGACGGGGCGCTGCCCGGCGGCCGGGTGGCCGTCATCGGGGGCGGCCCCGGCGGCCTGTACGCGGCGGTCCTGCTCAAGCGGCTGGATCCGGCCCGCGAGGTCACCGTCTGGGAGCGCAACGCGCCCGACGACACCTTCGGCTTCGGCGTGGTCCTCTCCGACGAGACCCTGGGCGGCATCGAACAGGCCGACCCGGTCGTCCACGAAGCGCTGCGCCGCGAGTACGTGCGCTGGGACGACATCGACATCGTGCACCGTGGCCGCACCCTCACCTCCGGCGGCCACGGCTTCGCCGCCATCGGGCGCCGCCGCCTCCTCCAGCTGCTGCACGAGCGCTGCCGCGCCCTCGGCGTACGGCTGCGCTTCCGTACCGAGGCGCCGCCCGCCGCCGTCCTGGCCCGCGACCACGACCTGGTGATCGCCGCCGACGGCGTGCACAGCGCCACCCGCGGCGCGCACGCCGAGGTCTTCCGCCCGCACCTGACCACCCACCGCTGCCGCTACATCTGGCTCTCCGCCGACCTCGCCTTCGACGCCTTCCGCTTCGACATCGCCGAGACCGAGCACGGGGTGCTGCAGCTGCACGGGTATCCGTACGGGGAGCGCGCGAGCACCGTCATCGTCGAGGCGCACGAGGACGTCTGGCGGCGGGCCGGCTGGGACGCCTGCCCCGCGCAGGAGTCCGCCGACCAGTGCGCCAAGATCTTCACGGACGCGCTGGGCGGCCGCCCGCTGTACGGCAACAACTCCGCCTGGACCGCCTTCCGTACGGTCACCAACGCGCGCTGGTCGCACGGCAACGTCGTGCTGCTCGGCGACGCCGCGCACACCGCCCACTTCTCCATCGGCTCCGGCACCAAGCTCGCCATCGAGGACGCCCTTGCGCTCGCCGCCTGCCTCCAGGAGCACGCGGCGCTGCCCGACGCGCTCGCCGCGTACGAGGCCGAGCGCCGGCCCGTCGTCGAATCCACCCAGCGGGCAGCCCGCGCCAGCCTGGAGTGGTTCGAGAACCTCGCGCAGTACGCGGACCAGCCGGCCCGCCGCTTCGCCTTCAATCTCCTCACCCGCAGCCGCCGGGTCACCCACGGCAACCTCCGGCTGCGCGACCCCGGCTTCGTCACCGCGGTCGAGGAGGAGGCCGGCGTGCCGCCCGGTACGCCGCCGATGTTCACGCCCTTCCGGCTCGCCGGGCTGACCCTGCGCAACCGCGTCGTGGTCTCCCCGATGGACATGTACAGCGCCGACGCCGACGGCACACCGGGCGACTTCCACCTCGTCCACCTCGGCGCCCGGGCCCTCGGCGGCGCAGGCCTGGTGATGACGGAAATGGTCTGCGTCAGCAGGCAGGGCCGCATCACACCCGGGTGCACAGGGCTGTACGCGCCGGAGCACGAGGCCGCCTGGCGCCGGGTCACCGACTTCGTGCACACCGGCGCGCCCGGCACCGCGATCGGCGTCCAGCTCGGCCACTCGGGCCGCAAGGGCTCCACCCGGCTGATGTGGGAGGGCATCGACCAGCCGCTCCCCGAGGGCAACTGGCCGCTCGTGGCCGCCTCCGCGCTCCCGTACCGGCAGGGCGTCAACCAGATACCGCACGCGCTCACGGCGGACGAGCTGGCCGGCGTGCGCGAGGACTTCGTACGCGCCGCCGAGCGTGCCGCGCGCGCCGGCTTCGACCTGCTCGAACTGCACTGCGCACACGGCTATCTGCTCTCCGGCTTCCTCTCGCCGCTCACCAACCACCGCACCGACGCCTACGGCGGCGACCTCGCCGCGCGGCTGCGCTTCCCGCTGGAGGTCTTCGACGCGGTACGCGCCGTCTGGCCGGACGGGCGGCCCATGACGGTACGGATCTCCGCCACCGACTGGGCGGCGGGCGGCACCGGTGCCGAGGACGCGGTGGAGATCGCGCGGGCCTTCGCCGCGCACGGAGCCGACGCGATCGACGTCTCCACGGGGCAGGTGGTCGCTGACGAACAGCCCGCGTTCGGACGCTCGTACCAGACGCCGTTCGCCGATCGCATCCGCAACGCGGTGGGCATCCCGGTGATCGCGGTCGGCGCCATCTCCTCCTGGGACGACGTCAATTCGCTGATCCTCGCGGGGCGCGCCGACCTGTGCGCGCTGGCCAGGCCGCATCTCTACGACCCGAACTGGACCCTGCACGCCGCCGCGGAACAGGGGTACTCCGGCCCCGGCGCGCCCTGGCCCGCGCCGTACCGGGCAGGCAGCCGCATTCCGCCGGCGGGGCGTACGGACGGGCCCAAGCAGCGGCTGACGCTGGGGGGATGACGCGCCCGGCGGACGGGCCGGGCGGGGTGCGCGGCCGTCGTACCCGGCCGCCGCGGTCCGCCGGTCAGCCGACGGGAGCGCAGCTCACCGTGGCGGTGAAAACAGGGTGGCCGTGCTGTTCCGCGGTGACCGCGACGCGCGGCCGGCCGGCGTCGTCGTGCCCGGCGGCCTCGGCCCGTATCCAGCACGGCGCGTCCAGCTCGCCGTAGCGGACGAAGGAGCAGTCCATCGCGGCGGCGATCGAGGGGCCTGGGCCCACCGCGGCGTACGCGGCCTGCCGGGCGGCCTCCACCAGCAGCATCCCCGGCGCGTGGTCGACGGGGTGGTCGAAGAGCACCGGGTGGGAGATGTCGGCCCGCAGCTGCCAGCGGTCGGTCTCGGCGGTGGGGGAGAGCACCACGTCGGCCGGGCGGTCCCGGCCGACGAGCGCCGGGCGGACGGGAGCGGCCGGCGGGATCGCGCGCGCGAGGGCGTGGCCGAGGTCGGCGTACGGGCCGCGCAACCGCCGGTAGACGGCCGGGATGTGGCAGGTGAAAGTGCACTCGACGCGTCCCAGACGCCGGTCGTCCCGATAGGCGTCGAAGATCTGCCGCATGCTGGACAGCCGGCTGCCTCTGCGCACGATGTCGTGGTCGTGCACGCGTACTTCGACGTCGGCGGGGGCGCCGGCGAGCGCGAGCGCCTCGGGGTCGGCGGAGTACCGCATGCTTCCCCAGATCACCGGGTGGCCCAGCGGGATGCCGTGGCCGACGTGATTGAGCAGGAGGCCGGCCTGCCGCACGGTCTCCGCCAGCATCATCGGGTCGTGCAGTCCGTGCGCGGGGCCGTAGAAGCTGTGGGCGCGCGGCCATTGGGCGTCGACGGTCCAGGCGTCGTCACCGTTGCCGCGCCAGTCGGTGAGGAACACCTCGGTCACCGAGCTGCGGTGGACGTACTCCCGCGGAACCGTGGTGGTCAGCGGCCGCTGCGGAGCGAGTGCGGGGGATTTCCCCGAAGGCGCGGTGAGTCGGCCGCGGACGGAGTGCGGCACGGTCAGAACGTCGGGCATGCGGGTTCCTTCCCTGGACGGGCGCGGGCTGCGCCCTTACTCAGCGCCTGCTGCCCCAAGATACGAACCGGCTGGTTTGTTTTCTAGTGCTTCAGAGTGAATCTTTGGGCAGAAGTGTTACGTGTGACGGCATAGTTATCGAGCCACGGCCGTTTTCGGCCGCGCCACACGCAGCGACGAGTTGCTCAGGACGTCGGAAGACGGCGGCCGAGGGGCCGCCGTCGGAGGAGGTGCCGGGCCGGTCAGGCGGCGTGGCGCTCCCATCGGCCGCTGGGGGTCAGGTGGCTCATGGCTCCCGGCGAGGCCAGGCTCGGCAGGATGTGCCGCCACAGAGAGGTGACGCGCTCGTGCAGGTCGGTGCGGTTCGCGGCGGCGTGGGAGAAGAGCTGCACGCCCATGTACGCGGACACGACGAACTCCGCGGCCTTCGCCGGGTTCACCGCGGGCAGCAACTCCCCGCGCTCGCGCGCCTCGGTGAACATCCTGGTCACGATCTCGATCCAGTCCTGGTACGGCACCAGCGGTTCGTGGCTGAAGGTGGTCTCCACCGCGATCCGGGTGCCGGCCTGCAGCACCGGGTCCTCGCGCAGCGCCCGCGCCACCTGATGACTGAAGTCGATGACGTCCTGCACCCGGGAGTCGCTGGGCGGCGGGACCAGCATCTCGGTCTGTTCCGCGATGACCGCGCGGGCCAGGGCGTCCTTGGACGGGAAGTGGAAGTACAGCGCGCCCTTGGTGACCTTGGCGCGCTGGATGATCTCCGCGATCGTGGCCGCTTCATAGCCGCGCTCGCCGATGACCTGGGCCGCTGCCACGAGGACGGCCTGTCGAGTGCGCACTGCCCGTTCCTGCTTGGCCACCGGCGGTCCTCCGCATGTTCGCTCTGGGGTGCGTCCGCCTTCCGCGGATCTGGCCGAATTCTATTGACGGCGCAAACAATAATCCAACCAGACGGTATTGATCTGTCGTGGAGATTTGGGAAAGCTTCGTTCCGGTCCTACCGGTCGTGAACGGTCGGCCCCCGAGTCCGGACGCGGCGCGTGCGTACGGGCCCTGCAATCGTCCGCAGCCCTCTATCCCCAGGAGCCTCCCCCCATGGCCGCGCCCGTCCACCCCGCCACCCACCGCGAAGTCCGCCTCGCCGCCCGCGCCGACGGCGCCCTGACACCGGATCACTTCACGGTGGTCGACACTCCGCTGCCGGAACCGGCCCCGGGTACGGTCCTGGTGCGCAACCGGATCATGGCCGTGACCGCCGTGATGCGCACGATGATGACCGGGGCCGAGCTGCCCATGCCCTCCTTCGTGCCGGGCCGGGCGCTGTGGGGCGCGGCGATCGGCGAGGTCGTCGAGGCGCCCGGCGGCGGCTTCGCGCCCGGCGACCTGGTCCGGCACGACCTGGGCTGGCGGGAGTACGCCCTGGTGGACGCGGCACGGGCGCAGCGCATCGACCCCGAGGCGCTGCCCGACCCGGCGGCGCACCTCTCGCAGGGCGCCACCGCCTGGGGCGCCCTCGTGCACATCGCGCGGGTACGGCCCGGTGACACGGTGTTCATCACCGGCGCGGCCGGCGGCGTCGGCAGCCTCGCGGGCCAGCTCGCCCGGCGCCTGGGGGCGCGCCGGGTCATCGGCTCCACCGGCTCGGAGCGCAAGGCCGAGTACCTGGTGAAGGAGCTGGGCTACGACGAGGTGGTGCTGCGCGGCGCCGGGCCGATCGGCCCGCAGCTGCGCAAGGCGGCGCCGAACGGCATCGATGTCCTGCTGGACACCGTGGGCGGCGAGCAGCTGGCGGCGGCGCTCGAATCGGCCCGTACCGGCGCCCGGTTCGCGCTCGTGGGCGCGCTGTCGGCGCAGCTGGGGGCGGGGGCCGGGACCACGGCGCCGGTCGAGCTGGACACCGCGCTGGTGGTCACCCGGCGGGTCGCGCTGCGCGGCTTCTCGGTACGCGACCACCCGGGCCTCGCGCAGGAGTGGGCCGAGGAGTTCGGGCGCGGCCTGCGCGACGGCACGCTGATCTTCGCGCACAGCCGGCTGCGCGGCCTGGACCAGGCCCCGGAGGCGCTGCGCGAACTCGTCCAGGGCGACCACACCGGGGCGGTGCTGGTCGAGCTGTGAACTCCGTGCGGCCCGCCGGGGGGCGGGCCGGGCGGCCGCCGTAGGGGCCCACCCCGACGGGTCCCGACGGCATACGGGCGTGGCGGCCACCGG
>NZ_JBEPFC010000062.1:0-38709 GCF_040301705.1 Streptomyces sp. NPDC000151
GCCGGCCGCGTTCGACATCTCCGCGGGCTGCGCGGGCTTCGGTTACGGCCTGACCCTGGCCAAGGGCATGATTGGGAGCCGGCCACGACGGCGGCGGCACCGGGCCGGGGGTGAGCCCCGGCCCCGGCCCACCGGGGCGGACGGCCGGCCTCCGCCCGGCATACGCTGCGCGCATGTCGATCGTCCGCTCCGCCGTGCTCTTCGTCCTCGCCGCTTTCCTGGAGATCGGCGGCGCCTGGCTGGTCTGGCAGGGCGTACGGGAGAGCCGCGGCTGGATCTGGGCGGGCGCGGGCGTACTGGCCCTGGGCGCGTACGGCTTCGTCGCCACGCTCCAGCCGGACGCCGACTTCGGCCGCATCCTCGCCGCGTACGGGGGCGTCTTCGTCGTCGGCTCGCTGGTCTGGGGCATGGTCGCGGACGGCTACCGGCCCGACCGCTGGGACGTCACCGGCGCCCTGGTCTGCCTGGCCGGCATGGCCCTGATCATGTACGCGCCGCGGGGCCGCTGAGCATCCGGCGGGCCACCCGAGGTCCCGCCTGCCGGGTCCGCCGCGGCTGCCCGGCCTGCATATCCTGAGCGCGTACCGCAACTCGCACGCCAAGTAGGCGCGTACGCCCGTACGCCCGCAGTCCCGAGGAGCACGCATGTCCGCCGCCGCCCGTACCGCCGTCGTCACCGGAGCGAGCAGCGGCATCGGTGCCGCGACCGCCCGGCAGCTCGCCGAGGCGGGCTATCGCGTGATCCTCGCCGCGCGCCGCAAGGACCGCGTCGAGGCGCTGGCCGCCGAGCTCCCGCACGCCGAGGCGTACGCCCTCGACGTCACCGACCGCGCCGCCGTCGACGCCTTCGCGGCCTCCCTGGACCGCTGCGACGTCCTGGTCGCCAACGCCGGCGGCGCGCTGGGCACCGACCCGGTGGCCACCGCCGACCCGGCCGACTGGCGCGCGATGTACGAGGTCAACGTCCTCGGCGTGCTCAACGTGACACAGGCGCTGCTCCCCGCCCTGACCGCCACCGGCGACGGCACGGTCGTCGTCCTCTCCTCGACGGCCGGGCACGGCACGTACGAGGGCGGCGGCGGTTACGTGGCCGCCAAGCACGGCGCGCACGTGCTCGCCGAGACGCTCCGCCTGGAGCTGTGCGGCGAGCCCGTACGCGTCATCGAGATCGCGCCCGGCATGGTCCGCACGGATGAGTTCGCGCTGACCCGCTTCCGCGGCGACGAGGCGAAGGCCGCCAAGGTGTACGAGGGCGTCGCCGAGCCGTTGACCGCCGAGGACGTGGCCGAGACGATCGCCTGGGCGGTCACCCGCCCGGCCCACGTCAACATCGACCTCCTCGTCGTCCGCCCGCGCGCCCAGGCGTCCAACACGAAGGTCCACCGCGAGTCCTGACCGGCCCGCACTCCCAACGAAGGAGCACCACCATGCGTACCGGCACCCCGGCTCCCGTGACCGTCACCGCCTTCGACCACCTGGTCCTCAACGTCGCCGACGTCGAACGCGCGCTGGACTTCTACTGCGGCCCGCTCGGCCTCGAACCGGTACGGGTGGACGAATGGCGGGCCGGCGAGGTGCCGTTCCCCTCCGTGCGGGTGAGCCCGACGACGATCATCGACCTCGTACGGGCTCCGGAGGCGGCGCCCGACGAGGACGGCGTCGCGCACCACTCCAATGTCGACCACCTCTGCCTGGTCGTCGCACCCGTGGACTGGCAACAGGTCGTCGACTCCGGGGTGTTCACCGTCCTGGACGGCCCCGGCAAGCGCTTCGGCGCCCGCGGCACCGCCGAGTCCCTGTACGTCCAGGACCCGGACGGCAACACGGTCGAACTCCGCTGGTACCCGGCGGACGCGTAGGACCGGTAACCCCGCACGAGGATCCTTCACAAGATCCACAACGCTCACTTCACATGGTTTTCCCGCCGCTGGGAACGCGAGCAGCGTGAGCACTTTCCGTATCCCCACTCCCCGTTTCCGCAGGCCCGGCAGGGCCCTCAAGCGTGCGGCCGTACTGGCCGCGGGCGCGGGCCTGTTGACCACCGGCCTGCTCGCCAGCCCCGCGTCCGCCGCGATGGGCGACAACGTCGTGCACGGCCCCGCGGCCTGCGCCTTCTCCGAGGACCGCGGCACCGTCTCCCTCGGTGCGGCGGGCGACCAGGTCTCCCAGGTCCAGTGCCTGCTGGCCAACCGCCAGTACCTGGGCTGGAACAACCTCAGCGGCACCTTCGACGCCAACACCATGGCGGCCGTGGCCCACTTCCAGTCCGACCACGACCTCGTACCGAACGGCGTGGTCAACCCCACCACCTGGCTCGCCCTGTACCAGGCCGGCGCCCCGGCCGGCCCGGTCAACTCCCCCGGCCAGCCCGCCCCCCAGCCCGCCGCCTGACCCACGCCCCACCGCCACACCTGAAAGGGCCGGCCCCCCACCGGGGCCGGCCCTTTCTGCGCTATCGCCCCGCCCTACTGGCCGGGCATTGCGCCGGGGCGTGCGCGGCGCACTGAAGTCGCAGCTCACGCTGCGGTTCCAGGTTTGAAGTGATCACTGTGACTCGTTCGGAGTGACAACCCGCCAACCCTCTGCCGATCACACCGCGTGTCGGCTTGCATGTTCTCCGTGACGACGCTCGTCCGGGCGGTCACGACACGGAGGAAGTCATGCGCAAATCCATCAGGACGCCGCGCGGCGTCATCGCGACGATCGCGGCCTTCGGCGTGCTGGCGATGGGCGTCGTCGGCGGTGTCGCCATCGCCGACGACTCGCCCGTCAAGGCCCAGGCCCCGCACGCACGGGCGTCCGCCCTGGTCAATGAAAACGGCACCCGCAAGCAGTCCCAGGGCATCAAGGCGATCAACAAGCCCGGCGCAGGCGTGTACTGCGTGACCTTCGACGACGCGGCCAAGATCGATGTGGCCAGGAGCACCCCGGTCGCCACCATGGCCCCGGAGACGCACGGAAAGCCGTGGGGTCACACCGTCGTGCTCTCCACCGCCCCCTCGGCCTCCTGCGGCAGCGCCGCCGACACGCTCACCGTCTACACCGGCAACAGCCAGTACGGGCTGCACGACTACGCCTTCTTCCTCGTCGTCCCGTAACCCGCCTCGGCCCGAAAGGAAGCATCCTCATGAACGTCGGCACCCTGTTCAAGCGCTCCGCTGCACTGACAGCAGCCGCCCTGATCTCACTGCCCGCCCTGGCCGGCACCGCCGCGGCCGCCCCGCCCGAGATGTACGCCCCGCACGCCCAAGCCGCGGCCCAGGTCGCGGCCAACGGCACCCTGCTCGCCGCCAAGAACGTCTCCTCGTCCTGGCTCGTGGGCAAGGCCGGCTACTGCGTCGTGGTCTCCGACCCCGACGTCACCCTGAACGACGCGGTCGTGGTGGGCACGACCAATGACGGCCAGGGCACGTACAGCATCGACGTCAGACGCGAACCGACCTCCACCTGCGGCAACAGGAAGAACGCCATCACGGTGTTCACCGCCTACGGGACCACGGCGAACCCGGTGAAGTTCACCGTCGCCGTCCTGTAACGGCCGCCCGCCCCGCTGCTCTCCTGGCGCCCCGCCAGGAGAGCAGCGTCATCGCGCTCCCGGAAACGGACCGCGTCGGTGTGGTGAGGACGGCCAGGCAGCCGACGACGAGTGCGATGCCGAACCAGCCCAAGGCGGGCAGGCGTTCGCCGACGACCAGCACGGCGAGTACGGCCGCGACGGCCGGTTCGAGCAGCGAGAGGGTGGTCGCCGTGCTGGCGGGGACATGCGTCAGCCCCCAGCCGAACAGCACGTAGCCCGCGAACATGGGCACCAGCGCCATGTAGGCGCCGACGGCCGCGTGGGGCCAGGAGCTGATGAGCGGGGCGCCGGTGCCCAGGAGCACGGGCACGAGCAGTAGCCCGCCCAGCCCGAAGACCGCGCCCATCGCCGCGCGGGAGCCGACCCCGCGGCTGATCAGCCGGTGCGCCGCCCAGGAGTAGAGGGCGTAGGTCACGGCGGCGATCAGGCCCAGCGCCACACCGAGGACGGTGGCACCCAGGGAGACCGTTCCGGGCTCGTCATGTGCCCGCGTGGCCTCCGCGACGCAGAGCATGACGGTGCCCAGCAGGCCGAGGGCCGCGCCGAGCATCCAGCGGCGGGTGAGCCGGCGCCGGTCCACGACGCGTTCGATCACGGCGGAAGCCAGTGGGGCCGTGCCGATCGATATCACCGTTCCCACGGCTACCCCGGCCAGCCGCATCGAGCTGTAGAACGCCAGGGGGTAGATCGCCACCGCCACCGCGCCCAGCAGCACGGTGCCGCGCTGTGCACGCAGCTCCGGAGCCCGGCGGACGATCCGAGGCGCGGCCACCAGGGCCTGGAGCAGTCCGCCCAGCCCCATCGCGACAGCCCCGATCGCCAGGGGTCCCACGGCCGGGGCGAGGGTCGCCGCGGTACCTGTGGTGCCCCACAGCACGGACGCCGCGAGCACGCACAGCGATCCCGCGCCCACCGAGCGGGCCGCGTGCCCGCCGGGCCGCCTCACAATCTGTCCAGCAGGTCCGCCGCCATCGTGCGGGCGTGCTGCAGACGAGTGCTGTCGCCCTCCAGGCCGGCGCGGGCCATCGCGCCTTCCAGCAGGAACGCCAGCTGCTCCGCCGTCGCACGCGCTTGGCCGGGGCGCTCGGGCAGCAGCTTTTCGAGATGGCCGGCGAGCAGGGCCTCGACGTCCTCCTTGTGGCGGCGCACCAGGGCCCGCCCCTCGTCTCCGGCGGGCAGCTCGGCGGCCGCGTTCAGCAGGCCGCAGCCGCGAAAGCCGTGCTCGTAGGCGAACGCCGCGTGATCGGCGTAGGCGTCGAAAACCGCGAGCACGCCACCGCGCGCGTCCTGGGCCTCCCCCAGCCGCGCCCGGTACAGCCCCAGCCACTCCTCGTGCCGGGCCTCGAGGTAGGCCCGCACCAGGTCGGCCTTGGAGGAGAAGTTGTTGTACAGGCTCTTCTTCGCCACGCCCGCTTCGGTCGTGAGGGTGTCGATCCCGGTCGCCGACACGCCATCGGCGTAGAAGCGCCGCGCCGCGGCGGCCAGCAGCCGCTCCCGGGCCGCCCGCCGCCTCACGGGCCCCGTCGTCCCCTTGTCGATGTCGCTCATCACGCCCCAAAGTAGGTAGGTCGGCCTACCTACTATAACCATGAGGGGCAGGCGCGGCCGAGGGCAACGGCACAGGCCCCCGCTGCCAGGCTCAGGCCCGGTCCGGTCCCGGTCCGGTCGTTAGGTGTCGCGCAAAAGCAAGGCTTTACGGTGAATGCCGAGTTCTTCGGTCTTTTTCCTTCGCGCAGTGCGCAGCGTGGCGGCAGTCGACACAATTTCCGTCCCTGCACGGATCATCCGCAGGGCCGGGGAAGGACGATCGTGACGGGTGACCAGCGGCAGGCGGGCAACCTGCCGGCGGCGAAGACGAGGATGGTGGGCCGCCGGGACGAACTGGCCGAGGTGCAGCGGCTGTTCGAGGGAGCGGCACGGCTGGTGACGCTGACCGGGGCCGGCGGGGTCGGCAAGACCCGCCTCGCCCTGGAGGCCGCGGCCGTACTCCGGCCCCGGTTCCGGGACGGAGTGTGGCTGGTCGAGCTCTCGCCCCTGCGCCGAGGGGCGCTGCTGGCACACACCATCGCCGAAGCCCTGCCCCTGGCCGACCAGACCACCCGCCCGGTGATCGACGTACTGGCCGACTACCTCGCCGACCGGGAACTGCTGCTGATCCTGGACACCTGCGAGCACCTGACCGACGCCTGCGCCCTGGCGGCCCAGGTACTGGTGCGGGCCGCGCCCGGCCTGCGGATCCTGGCCACCAGCCGCCGCACCCTGAACCTGCCCGGCGAGAACGTGCTCACCGTCGAGCCCCTGCCGGTGCCCGAGCCCGACGATCCGGCGGCGGCGCAGGCGGATGCCGTGGTGCTGCTGGCCGAGCGGGCCGCCCGTACTGTCCCCGGCTTCACGGTCACCGGCCCCGGCGAGCGGGCCGATCTGGTGCGGCTGTGCCGACGCCTGGACGGCCTGCCGCTGGCCATCGAACTCGCCGCTGCCCGCCTGGGCGAGCTGTCGGTCCAGGAACTGACCGAGCGGCTGGAAGACCGGTTCGCGGTCCTGGGCACCACCGACGAAGTGGTGGAAGAGGCCGAGCCCCCCTGGCACCAGGCACTGCGCACCGCCATCGGCTGGAGCCACCAGCTGTGCACCCCGGCCGAGCGGCTGCTGTGGGCCCGGCTGTCCGTCTTCGCCGGCACCTTCGATGCCCACGGCGCCATCCGGATCTGCGCCGACGAGCAGCTGCCCGCCCAGCGCCTCAGCGCCCTGCTCGCGGCCCTGGTGGACAGGTCGCTCCTGGTCTGGGAGCCGACCGGAGCCGGGGAGCGGTACCGGATGCTGGACACCCTGCGCGAGTACGGCGCCGGCTGGCTGCGCCTCCTGGGCGAGGAGTACACGTTCCTCTGCCGTCACCGGGACCACTACCGGACGCTGGCGCACCGGGCGGAGGCCGCCTGGATGGGGCCGGATCAGCTCACCTGGCGCGACCGGATGGTCGCCGAACACGCCAATATCCGGGCCGCGCTGGACTTCTGCCTCACCGAGAACGACGGGCACAGCGCGCTGGAGATGGGCGGGGCACTGTGGTTCCTCTGGTACGCCTGCGACTTCGCCAAGGAGGGCAGGCACTATCTGGACCGGGCGCTGATCCTGGAGCCGGCCCCCGGGCCGGCCCGTACCAAAGCGCTGTGGTCCTGCGGCCTCGCCGCCTTCGCTCAGGGCGACTTGGAGTCCAGCCTCCGCCTCGCCACCGCCTTCCGGAAGGCCGTGGCCGAAGAAGCCGATGGGACCGGCCCGGTCGCCGCTGCCTTCCTGGAGGGCGCCAGTCTCACGGTGAGCGGCCGGCAGACCGAGGCCGCCGAGGTGCTCGACGCGGTACCGAGCAGCCGTCCGGCCGGCGGGCGGTACGACGCGGCGTGGGTCCTGACACGAGGTGTCAGGGCTTTCACCCACGTCTATCTCGGACAGTTCGCCCAGGCCGCGGCCGTCGCCGACGAGATGTGCGCCGAAGGCACCCGGCACGGCGAAACGTGGTTCCGCGCCTACGGGTACTACCTACGCGCCCTCGCCACGCTGGGGCTGGGGCGTGCGGAGGAGGCCGCGACCCATGCCCGCACCGCCCTGGACGCCAAGTGCCGGCTCCGCGACACCCTCGGCATCGCCATCACCGTCGACGTCCTCGCGTCCGCCGCCCTCGCCTCCGGCCGCGCCGAGGAAGCCGCCCGGCTCCTCGGCATCGCCGACCGGACCTGGCACACCCTCGGCACCCCCCGACTGGGCTCCCCCGAGTTCCTCGACGCACGAAACACATGCGAGGCGCAGCTCCGCCGGCTCATCGGGGACGACTACACGACCGCGTTCCACACCGGCTACCACACCGAACCCGACACCGGTATCGCCTACGCCCTGCACGGCCCACGTCCCTCACAGCCCCTCCCCGCACGCGCAGACTGACCCGTCTCGGGCGGTCCCCGGCCGAACCTCCCAGCCCTTGCCTCACCTATCGAAATTCGATAGATTCCCATCGTAATTCGATGGGAGGATGAGCCATGGGAAAGCTGACAGTGGTTGCGCTGCGCGCCGTGCTCGTCGTGGTGCTCGCCGGCACCGTGTTCGTACAGGCATCGATGATGTGGGCGTTGGTCAGCGGGAGCGACCCGGAGGACGGGTCGCTCCCGCTGACCCCGCTGCGCGTGATCACGATCCTGGGCATGGTGTCGGTCCAGGTCGCCCTGGTCTGCGTATGGCGGCTGGTGACGATGGTGCGACGCGGAACCGTGTTCTCCCACACCGCCTTCCGGTACGTGGACGTCGTGATCGGCGCGATCGTGGCGGCCGCCCTCCTGTGGTTCGCGGTCACGGCCCTCAATGCGCCGGGCCAGCGGGCCGACCCGGGCGTCACCGTCATCATGGGCGGGGTTGGCGTGGCCATCCTGGGCGTCGCGCTCCTCGTGCTCGTGCTGCGGACGCTGCTCGCCCAGGCCGTCGCGCGCGACGTCGAAGCGTCGCGGATGCGGGCCGAGTTGGACGAGGTGATCTGATGCCGATCGCCGTCGACATCGACGTGATGCTGGCCAGGCGAAAGATGTCCGTGGGCGAGCTCGCGGACCGTATAGGGATCACTCCCGCCAACCTGGCGGTACTCAAGAACGGCCGCGCCAAGGCGGTGCGCTTCGCGACGCTCGCCGCGCTCTGCGAGGTGCTCAAGTGCCAGCCGGGCGACCTGCTGCGCTGGGAGGCCGAGGACACCGCGGGCGGATGACGCGCCCCAGGGCGGGCGTGCAAACGCCTGGCACCACCGGACAGTGACGCGGGACGTGGGCCGCATGGACGTGGATCGCCGATCACCCGCAGCACCCTTCCAGCGCGGAGCAGGAGCCAGCCACGGCCACCTGGACGGCGTACACGTTCTGCGTGCTGGAGCAGTAGCACCGGACGGCAGCGGGTGAGCCTGCTCCTCGGCGCGGGCTCAGAGGAGAACGTTCCGGACCGACGTCGGCCCGGAACTCGTTCTCCGGATGAGCGGCCACGCGTCAGCCCTTCACGCACACCACCTGCTTGAGCTTGGCGACGACCTGGACCAGGTCGCGCTGCTGGTCGATGACCTTTTCGATGGGCTTGTACGCGCCGGGGATCTCGTCCACGACGCCCGAGTCCTTACGGCACTCCACGCCCCGCGTCTGCTCCTCCAGGTCCTTGGTGGAGAAGCTCTTCTTCGCGGCGTTGCGGCTCATCTTCCGGCCCGCACCGTGCGAGGCGGATTTGAAGGACTTGGCATTGCCTAGCCCACGGACGATGTAGAACTCGGCGCCTATGGAGCCAGGGATGCCCCACTCGCCATTTTTGTCTCGCTCGGTCAGCGTTAGCCGACCTTCACCCAGTCCTGGCAACCCTGCGTTTTGAACAGCTTGTCCGAGGCGCTGATGTTCACGACAGACTGGCCGCTTGGGTTGCCATTCGCGATGATCGAGGTTATCTCGCCCTTCGCGTCCTTGGCGCGTTCCCAGTAGCAGTTCGGCAAGTCCTTGTCGGACGGGCCGGCTGTTTTGTAGGTGCCCGGCTTGATGTCCTTGCCCACTTCGTACTCGCCGTCCCCCCTAATTGTGCCGGACGGCGCCTTCGACGGAGCTTGGGATGACTTCTCCGTCGAAGCGCCCCCTGATGGATTCCCCCCGTTAGAAGCTGAACTGCCGCAGGCAGCTGCACCCGCCAGCGCCCCGGCCACAGCCACGGCCGCAAAGATCTTTTTCATAATGGCCTTCTCGGGACAGATCCCGCGATGAAATAACACCGCTATTCGAGTGTTACTCCAGTTGCGGGCCCGCGCATCTTGGCCTAGTGCACAGTCGCCCCCCAAGTGGCCAACCTGCGACACGCACAGCGCGAGACCCCAGGCCACCCGCCTCAGGCAACGGTGTGTCCTGACAGCGATTTACGCTCAGCCCTTCACGCACACCACCTGCTTGAGCTTGGCGACGACCTGGACCAGGTCGCGCTGCTGGTCGATGACCTTTTCGATGGGCTTGTACGCGCCGGGGATCTCGTCCACGACGCCGGAGTCCTTCCGGCACTCCACGCCCCGCGTCTGCTCCTCCAGGTCCTTCGTGGAGAAGCGCTTCTTCGCGGCGTTGCGGCTCATCTTCCGGCCCGCGCCGTGCGAGGCGGAGTTGAAGGACTTCTCGTTCCCGAGGCCCTTCACGATGTACGAGCCCGTGCCCATCGAGCCGGGAATGATCCCGTAGTCCCCGCTCCCGGCCCGGATCGCGCCCTTCCGCGTGACCAGCAGGTCCATGCCCTCGTACCGCTCCTCCGCCACGTAGTTGTGGTGGCAGGAGATCACCGGGTCGAAGGTGGGCCGGGCCTTCTTGAATTCCTTGCGGACGACGTCCTGGAAGAGGGCCATCATGATCGCGCGGTTGTGCTTGGCGTACTCCTGCGCCCAGAACAGGTCGTTGCGGTACGCCGCCATCTGCGGGGTGTCCGCGATGAAGACGGCGAGGTCGCGGTCGACCAGGCCCTGGTTGTGCGGCAGCTTCTGGGCCTCGCCGATGTGGAAGTCGGCGAGCTCCTTGCCGATGTTCCGGGAGCCGGAGTGCAGCATCAGCCAGACGGCGCCGTCCTCGTCCAGGCAGAACTCGATGAAGTGGTTGCCCGAACCGAGCGTTCCCATCTGCTTCGTCGCCCGCTCCTGGCGGAACTTGACCGCTTCGGCGATGCCGTCGAAGCGGGACCAGAAGTCGGCCCAGCCGGCCGTCCCGTAGCCGTGCAGCCGGCCCGGGTCCACGGCATCGTCGTGCATGCCGCGCCCCACCGGGATGGCCTCCTCGATCTTCGAGCGGAGGCGGGAGAGGTCGCCGGGCAGGTCGTTCGCCGTCAGTGAGGTCTTGACCGCGGACATGCCGCAGCCGATGTCGACGCCGACCGCCGCCGGGCAGACCGCGCCGTGCATGGCGATGACCGACCCGACCGTGGCGCCCTTGCCGTAATGCACGTCCGGCATCACGGCGAGGCCCTTGATCCACGGCAGCGTCGCCACATTGCGCAGCTGCTGCAGCGCGGCACCCTCGACCGTGGCCGGGTCGGCCCACATGCGGATCGGGACCTGCGCGCCGGGCACTTCCACGTACGACATGACTTCCTCGTTCCCCCGATGAGATAGACAACGGCAAACACCGCTAAAAGGCAGCAAAAGGCGCACAGCGGTAAAAACGCAAAAGCTGGATATTGCACCCGATCAGCGACAACGGACCGGCGGGTTCGGCGATGCGTGCGGTAGACATTGTGTCCATCAGCCGCTGCTCAGCGGCAACCGGATTTCGTACGGAAGGAGCCGGTGACGGTGCAGCGAAGGTCGTCCGTACGAGGGGCCGCGGTGGCGGCTGCCGTGGCGCTGGCCACCATGCTCACCAGCTGCTCCGGCAGCTCGGAAACCGATACGGGGGCCGAGGACGCCAAGGGCGGTGACAGCACCTCGTCGGCGCCCGTCGCCGAGCCGGGCAAGTTCGACTCGCTCCCCGAGCCGTGCGGACTGCCCGGCCGGAGCATGCTGCGCAATCTGCTGCCCACCGACGGCAGCCCGGAGACCCGCGCGGAGGCCGACAAGATCTACCGCGGCCGGGCCGACATCACCTTCGACACCGACCGCCGGGTCGGCTGCCACTGGAAGCGGGAGACCTCCGAGGGCACCCGCCACCTGAACATCGACCTGCAGCGCGTGGTGTCGTACGACGGCTCCGTCAGCGACGACGACAAGGCGCAGGAGCTGTACGCGAAGAAGCAGCTCGCGGCCCACATCCCGGGCGACACGGCGAACACCCCGCCGGCCCACACCCCCACCCCGTCCACGAGCAAGGACAGCAAGGGGAGCAAGGACAGCAAGAGCACCGGCGGCGGCAGCGGTACTGGTAACGGCACCGGCACCGGTTCCGGTAAGGGCACCGCCGACAGCGGCACCCGCCCCTCCGGCGGGGAGGGCCCCGTCGCCGATCCCTCGGCCCACCCGTCCGCCGGCGCGCCCGGCCACCAGAAGGCCGACACGTCCGAGACCGCCGGAAACACCCCCGGCAAGGGCTCCGGCACCCGTACGGCCGAAGGCGACTCCCCCGATTCCCCCGGGTCCCCCAGCTCGTCCGGCTCTCCCGACCCCTCCGGCTCCCCCGGCTCCGGTTCCCCCGACGACACCGCGAGCCTCGCGCCGCGTCCGCTCGGCGACCTCGGCGACGCGGCCTTCCTGGACGACGCGCTGGTCACCGCCGACTCCGGCCTGCACCGCGACGTCACGGTCGTCTTCCGGTCCTCGAATGTGATCGTCACCATCGAGTACGACCAGTGGTCCACCGGCAGCTCCGTCCTCCCCGACCGCCGCGAGCTGCAGGAAAAGGCCCAGACGCTGGCCGCCGAGCTGGCCGCGCACTGGACCGAATGACCGGTTACGGTCGGATTGACCGGTTACCGTCGGCGAGTAACGACACGAATCGGCGACCGGCACCCGTCCGCCGCGTACCGTGCGACGCAGGGGCCACCCGGGCCCTGCGCGCGGAACGGCCGCTCGCACGACGACGAACAGCGAAGGAACCATGCACCGTTCAGCCAAGCGACTCGCCAGCTACCTCGCCTGCGCAGCCGTACCGGTGATGCTCGTCGCCGGCTGCTCCGACGACTCGGACAAGGGCTCGGGCGGCGACACCGCCTCGAAGTCCGCGGCCCCGAGCTCCTCGCCCAAGGTGGCGCCGGGCAAGTTCAAGAAGCTCCCCGACCCCTGCAAGGCCATCACGAAGGACCGCGTCAAGAAGATGCTGCCCGCCGTGAAGGACGAGAGCGGCGAGGAGGGGAAGAGCAGCGACACCTCCGCGCACGGCACCTGCACCTGGAGCAGCGAGGAGCGGCAGGGCAAGGGCGGCATCAACGGCACGCAGTTCCGCTGGCTCGCCGTCAACCTGCAGCGTTACGACTCCGACCCCGCGCTGGGCTCCGGCGACAAGCGGGCGACCGGCTTCTACAACAAGCAGGTCGACGCGGCCAAGAGCACCAAGGACGCCAAGAACGTCAAGAGCGAGCCCGCCAAGGGCATCGGCGACCAGGCGACCACGATCACGTACGACCTGAAGAAGGACGGCAACGACTTCAAGAACCAGACGGTCGTCGCCCGTACCGCCAACGCCGTGGTCACCATCAACTTCAACGGTGCGGGCCTGGCCGGCGCGAAGAGCCCGGACGACAAGGAGATGCTGGCGGACGCGCAGGAGGCCGCGAAGCAGGCCGCCAACGCGATCGCCCAGGCGAACAAGTAAGCACATATCCGCACGCGGGCGTACCACTCGGGTAACGCCTGCGTCCCTCCCGGCACCCGGCTCGACGGGTGTGCCAGGCTAGGCGCGCCAGTCAGCCGAGTGCGGGGAGGGATCGCGGGTGGCCGCGATGCGTTTGAGTCGTACGCACCGAATACTGATCGGCGTGGTCGTCGCGGGCGCGATGGTGATCGCCGCGATCGGCTTCGCCGGTTCGTACTCGGCGGTCCGCGCCCTCGCCGAGAAGAAGGGCTTCGGCTCCTTCTCGTACGTCTTCCCCATCGGCATCGACGCGGGGATCGTCGTCCTCCTGGCGCTGGACCTGCTGCTGACCTGGATCCGGATCCCCTTCCCGCTGCTGCGCCAGACCGCCTGGCTGCTGACGGCCGCGACGATCGCCTTCAACGGCGCGGCGGCCTGGCCCGACCCGCTCGGCGTCGGCATGCACGCGGTGATCCCGGTCCTCTTCGTCGTCTCCGTCGAGGCCGCGCGGCACGCGGTCGGCCGGATCGCCGACCTCACCGCCGACAAGCACATGGAGGGCGTCCGGCTCTCCCGCTGGCTCCTCGCCTTCCCCTCGACCTTCCGGCTGTGGCGCCGGATGAAGCTGTGGGAGCTGCGCTCGTACGAGCAGGTGATCAAGCTGGAGCAGGACCGGCTGGTGTACCAGGCGCGGCTGCGGTCCCGGTACGGGCGCGCGTGGCGGCGCAAGGCACCGGTGGAGTCGCTGATGCCGCTGCGGCTGGCGCGTTACGGGGTACCGCTCGCGGAGACCGCCCCGGCCGGCCTCACGGCGGCGGGGATCGCTCCCGTAGGCGAGGTGGTCCGCGAGCCGGTACGCCCGGAGCTGGACGCGACGGCCCGGGAGCACCCGGTGGCCCGGGAGCATCCCACGCCGACCGAGCCGGTCGCCCCGGTCGCCCCGGTCGATCCGGTCGATCCGGTCCCCGCGATCGACCCGGTACCGGACCCGGAGACCGCCCCCGCGATCACCGTTCCCGTGGCCCCCGGACGCAGCCGTCCGCTCGGTGGATCGGGGTCCCCGCTTCCGTACGCCGAGCCCGCGGCTCCCGAACCCGAGCCCGTGTACGACGCGCCGGAGCCGCCCGTCGAGGCGCTCCCCGAGGGACTCTCCCGCGACGAGCAGTTCTACGTCGCGTTCCGCTCGTACGTGACGGAGAAGGACGGGACCTTCCCGGACGCCCACCAGTTCGCGCGCTACCTGCTCAACAACTACGGCGTCACGGGCCGGGACGGCACCGGCTCGCTCAGCGAGAACTACCTGCGGACGTACGTACGCGACTTCCGCGCGCGCTTCCGTCAGGAGATGGAGAGCGAGCACATCGCCTGAGCATGACCAGGGGCCCGGCCGCGCCGTGCGCGCCCGGGCCCCTGACGGAGTGCGGTGACCGCTTACGCGCCCAGCAGCTTGCGCACCCGGTCCGCGCCGACGGCGAGGAGCAGGGTGGGCAGGCGCGGGCCGGTCTCGCGGCTGACCAGCAGGCGGTACAGCAGCGCGAAGAACGTCCGCTGGGCGACCTTGATCTCCGGCGGCAGTTCCTTCGCCGTGGCGTCGGCGGAGAAGCCCGCCTGGACCTTCGGCACGCCGTAGACCAGGTGCGTCAGGCCGTCGAGCGACCAGTGCTCGTCCAGCCCGTCCAGCAGCAGCCGGAGCGACTCGCGCGCCTGGTCGTCCAGGGACGCCAGCAGCTCGGTGTCCGGCTCGTCGCGGACGATCGTGCGCTGCTCGGCCGGCACCTGGTGGGTGATCCAGTGCTCGGCGCGGTCCAGCCGCGGCCGGACCTCGTCCAGCGAGGTGACCGGCTTCTCCGGGTCCAGCTCGGTCAGGATCCGGAGGGTCTGCTCGTCGTGGCCGGCCGTGACGTCCACGACCGAGGCGAGCGTGCGGTACGGCAGCGGGCGCGGCGTGCGCGGCAGGTCACCGGCGGCGGTGCGCACCGCGCGGGTGTACGCGGCCGCGTCGGCCGGCAGCACCGACCCGTCGGCGACCTTGGACTCCAGCTTGTCCCACTCGTCGTACAGCCGCTGGATCTCCTGGTCGAAGGCGATCTTGAACGACTGGTTGGGCTTGCGGCGCGCGTACAGCCAGCGCAGCAGCGGCGCCTCCATGATCTCCAGCGCGTCGGCCGGGGTGGGCACGCCGCCCTTGGAGGAGGACATCTTCGCCATGCCGCTGATGCCGACGAAGGCGTACATCGGACCGATGGGCTGCGCGCCCGCGAAGATCTCGCGCACGATCTGGCCGCCGACGACGAAGGACGAGCCCGGCGAGGAGTGGTCCACGCCGCTGGGCTCGAAGATCACGCCCTCGAACGCCCAGCGCATCGGCCAGTCGACCTTCCACACCAGCTTGCCGTGGTCGAACTCGTTCAGCGCCACGGTCTCGCGGTGCCCGCAGGCGGTGCACTCGTACGCCAGCTCCGTGGTCTCGTCGTCGTAGGACGTGACCGTGGTGAGGTCCTTGTTGCAGACCGTGCAGTACGGCTTGTACGGGAAGTACCCGGCGCCGCCCGCGCTGCCGTCGTCCTCGGCCGCAGCGCCAGAGCCCTCGGCTGCCTCCAGCTCCGCCTCGTCGACCGGCTTCTGCGACTTCTTCGGCCCGGCCTTCGGCTTGGTGCGGTACTGCTCGAGGATGCCGTCGATCCCGCCGCGGTGCTTCATGGCGTGCAGGATCTGCTCGCGGTACGCGCCCGAGGTGTACTGCGCGGTCTGGCTGATGCCCTTGTACTCCACGCCCAGCTCGGCCAGGGACTGCTCCATGGCGGCCTTGAAGTGCTCGGCCCAGCTGCCGTACGCGCTGCCGGGCGGCGCCGGCACGGCGGTCAGCGGCTTGCCGATGTGCTCCGACCAGGACTCGTCGACGCCGGGGATGCCGGCGGGCACCTTGCGGTACCGGTCGTAGTCGTCCCAGGACAGGATGTGCACGCACTCCAGGCCCCGGCGGCGGATCTCGTCCGCGACCAGGTGCGGGGTCATGACCTCGCGGAGGTTGCCGAGGTGGATCGGGCCGGAGGGGGACAGGCCGGAGGCGACCACGACCGGTTTGCCAGGCGCGCGACGCTCCGACTCGGCGATGACCTCATCCGCATAGCGGGAGACCCAGTCGGCTGTCTCGGTGCTCTGAGCCACGGTCGGCCCTTCCTCTTGATCCTCTGCGCTTCGCTTGGTCGCCGGGCCCGTACTCATGAACCTGGCCGTTCCATTCTCCCAGACGAAAAACCCATGGAAGCGCCGTGGGATACTGACTGGCAAACCCTTTCCCGCTCACCACTCCGACGGAACGGCAGCACTCCATGGCTTCGGTCCCTTCTCTCGCCGCTACGGTCAACCAGCGCGTCTCCGACGCCCTCTCGGCAGCCCTGCCGGAGGCCGGCGCCGCCGACCCGCTGCTGCGCCGAAGTGACCGGGCCGACTTCCAGGCCAACGGAATGCTGGCGCTCGCGAAGAAGCTCAAGGGGAACCCGCGGGAGCTGGCCTCGCAGGTCGTCGAGCGGATCACGGCCCCCGAGCTGATCAAGGACATCGAGGTCTCCGGGCCCGGCTTCCTCAACGTCACGCTCACCGACACGGCCATCGTGCAGACGCTGGCCGCGCGGGCCGCCGACGGCGACCGCCTCGGCGTGCCTGTGAAGGACGAGCCGGGCGTCACGGTCGTCGACTACGCCCAGCCGAACGTGGCGAAGGAGATGCACGTCGGCCACCTGCGCTCCGCGGTGATCGGCGACGCGCTGCGCGGCATGCTCGACTTCACCGGCGAGCAGACGATCGGCCGGCACCACATCGGCGACTGGGGCACCCAGTTCGGCATGCTCATCCAGTACCTGATCGAGCACCCCGGCGAGCTGGCCCCGGCCGACGAGGTCGACGGCGAGCAGGCCATGTCGAACCTCAACCGGATCTACAAGGCCTCGCGCGCGGTCTTCGACGCGGACGAGGACTTCAAGGAGCGCGCCCGCAAGCGGGTCGTCGCCCTCCAGTCCGGCGACAAGGAGACCCTGGACCTCTGGCAGCGGTTCGTGGACGAGTCGAAGGTCTACTTCTACTCCGTCTTCGAGAAGCTGGACATGGACATCCGCGACGAGGAGATCGTCGGCGAGTCCGCGTACAACGACATGATGGCCGAGACGGCCCGGCTCCTGGAGGAGTCCGGCGTCGCGGTCCGCTCCGAGGGCGCCCTCGTCGTCTTCTTCGACGACATCAAGGGCAAGGACGACAAGCCGGTCCCGCTGATCGTGCAGAAGGCGGACGGCGGCTTCGGCTACGCCGCCTCCGACCTGTCCGCGATCCGGAACCGCGTGCTCGACCTGCGGGCGACGTCGCTCCTGTACGTCGTGGACGTGCGCCAGTCGCTGCACTTCAAGATGGTCTTCGAGACGGCGCGGCGCGCGGGCTGGCTGAGCGACGACGTCGCCGCGCACAACATGGCCTACGGCACGGTGCTCGGCGCGGACGGCAAGCCGTTCAAGACGCGTGGGGGCGAGACCGTACGCCTTGAGGACCTGCTGGACGAGGCGGTGCAGCGCGCCGCCGAGGTCGTGCGCGAGAAGGCCCGGGACCTCACCGAGGACGAGATCCAGGAGCGGGCCGCGCAGGTCGGCATCGGCGCGGTGAAGTACGCGGACCTGTCCACGTCGCCCAGCCGTGACTACAAGTTCGACCTCGACCAGATGGTCTCCCTCAACGGCGACACGTCCGTGTACATCCAGTACGCGCACGCCCGCATCAAGTCCATCCTCCGCAAGGCCGGCGACGCGAAGCCGGCCGCGCACGCGGAGCTGGCGCTCGCCCCGGCGGAGCGGGCGCTGGGCCTGCACCTGGACGCCTTCGGCGACACGGTCTTCGAGGCCGCGGCCGAGTACGCCCCCCACAAGCTCACGGCGTACCTCTACCAGCTCGCGTCCCTGTACACGACCTTCTACGACCAGTGCCACGTGCTGAGCGACGACAACCCGGCGGAGGTCGTCGAAAACCGCCTCTTCCTCTGCGACCTCACCGCCCGCACGCTCCACCGGGGCATGTCCCTCCTGGGCATCCGGACGCCCGAGCGGCTCTAGCCGACCCGCACACCGTCCGGTGGCCGTCACCCCACGGGGGTGGCGGCCACCGCCGCGTCCAGCTCGCACCAGGCGATCTTGCCGGGGTCCCGCTCCGCGACGCCCCACTTGTCTGCGACGGCCTCGACGAGGAGGAGGCCGCGCCCCCGCTCGGCCCCGGCCTCCGCCGGGTCGGCGACGCGTGGGCGGCCAGGGCCCGAGTCGTGCACCTCGATCCGTACGGGGCCGCCCTCTCCGGACCGGTAGAGCCGGAGCAGGAACCCGCGCCCCGGGGGTACGCCGTGCCGCACGGCATTGGTCGCCAGCTCGCTCACGCACAGCAACGCATCATCGGTACGCGCCCCCAGCCCCCAGTCGTCGAAGGCGCGGCGCGCGAACTCCCGCGCGGCGGGCACGGACCTGCGGTCACGCGAGTAGAACCGCTCCCGGAAAAGATCCTCATTCACGCCGCACAGGTTGCTCTCCGTAACTACGCTGGAGCAGTCCGTCAGCCCGTACAGATTCGCTGTACGGGTCCCGCGCGCGTGACGCCCGGAAAATGGTGGGAGTGGGTCCCCATGCAGCCCCGGAATCATCCCAGTCGCAGGAAGAGCGCGACAACGCTGCGCCTCGTTGGCGCCCAACTGGCCCTGTTCCGCCGCCTGTCCGGCCTCACGCAGCGGGAACTGAGCGACCGCCTGAACGTCGGCGAGGAGACGATCGCGTCGATCGAGCAGGGCCGGCGCCCGTTGAAGCCGGATCTCGCCGATCGGATCGACTTGGAGTTGGGGACGCGGGGTGTCCTGTCGGTGGCCGTCGAGTACATGCCGGAGATCGAGAAATTCCCGGTGTGGGCGGCGGAGTACATGGATCACGAACGGGAAGCGATCAGCCTTTCCTGGTACGAGATCCTCGTGGTTCCGGGCCTGCTCCAGACCCCGCGGTACGCCCAGGCCGTCTTCCGCAGCAGGGTGCCCATCCTCAGCGAAGAGGAGATCGACAAGCAGGTCGCGGCACGCATCGAGCGCCAGGAAATCCTCAAGCGGAAGCAGCCACCTGTGACCAGCTTCGTCATCTCCGAGGCCATGCTGATGGACCGGCTCGGCGGCGACAGCGTCTACGCGGAACAGCTACGGCACTTGCGCCAATGCGCCGATCTGCCCGGTCTGTCGCTCCAGATCATGCCGTTTGGCGTCGACGCCCACGCCGCTCTCGACGGCCCATTCATCCTCCTGGAGACCCCCGACCACCAGCACCTCGCCTACGCCGAAACGCAACGCGGCAGCCAATTCGTCTCCCACCCGGACGAGGTCAGCATCCTGACCATGAAGTATGCGATGCTGCGAGCACAGGCCCTCAACCCCAGGGAAAGCAAAGGCCTGTTGGACCGGTTGCTAGGAGACCTATGAACGCCGCACTGAAGTGGTTCAAGTCCAGCTACAGCGGCAGCGAAGGTGGCGCCTGCGTCGAGGTCGCCACCACGCCCACCACCATCCACATCCGCGACTCCAAAGACCCCGACGGGCCCCAGCTCGCGGTCACGCCGGAGGCCTGGGCCGCGTTTGCTGCGTTTGCTGCTGCTTAAGCCGCGGAGGACACTTGAGGTGTGAAAAGAGGTGGTGTCATGCGCAAGATGGTCGACTGCCGGGATGCCCCAAGCGAGATGAACTGCACCCTTGCCATCTCAGGTGAAGAGGACGAAGTGGTCCGTGCTGCCGCTGAGCACGCGGTGTCCGTGCACGGACACACGGACAGCCCGGAGCTCCGGGATCAGATCAGGTCCTTCCTGAAGGACGAGGTACCGCAGCACGCCTGATCTGCGAAAAGCCGTGAGCCCCCGCGTCCAGAGGACGGCGAGGGCTCACAGAGAACGCAGCGCGCGCGGTCAGAGACGGCGCGCGACCTCCGTCGCCCAGTACGTCAGGATGTTCTGGGCTCCCGCGCGCTTGATGCCGGTCAGGGACTCCAGAATCGCCGCGTCGCGGTCGATCCAGCCCTTTTCCGCCGCGGCTTCGATCATCGAGTACTCGCCGGAGATCTGGTACGCCGCGACCGGTACGTCCACCGACTCCGCGACATCCCGCAGGATGTCGAGGTACGGCATGGCCGGCTTGACCATGACCATGTCCGCGCCCTCTTCGAGGTCGAGGGCCAGCTCGCGCAGCGATTCGCGGGCGTTGGCGCCGTCCTGCTGGTAGGTCTTGCGGTCGCCCTTCAGCGAAGAACCCACCGCTTCGCGGAACGGGCCGTAGAAGGCCGAGGCGTACTTCGCTGTGTAGGCGAGGATCGAGACATCCGCGTGGCCCGCGCCGTCCAGCGCCTCGCGGATCACGCGGACCTGGCCGTCCATCATGCCGCTGGGGGCGACCGTGTGGGCGCCCGCGTCGGCCTGGACGCGGGCCATCTCCGCGTACCGCTCCAGCGTGGCGTCGTTGTCGACCCGGCCGTCCGGCGTCAGGACGCCACAGTGGCCGTGGTCGGTGAACTCGTCCAGGCAGAGGTCCGACATGATCACCAGGTCGTCGCCGACCTCGGAGCGTACGTCCCGGAGCGCCTGCTGGAGGATGCCGTCCGGGTCCGTGCCCACCGTGCCCGCGGCGTCCTTCTTGGACTCCTCGGGGACGCCGAAGAGCATGATCCCGGAGACGCCCGCGGCGACCGCTTCGGCGGCGGCCTTCCGCAGGGTGTCGCGGGTGTGCTGGACGACGCCCGGCATCGAGCCGATCGGCACCGGCTCGGAGATCCCCTCGCGGACGAACGCGGGGAGGATCAGGTCCGCCGGGTGGAGACGGGTCTCGGCGACCATGCGGCGCATGGCGGGCGTGGTGCGCAGCCGGCGGGGCCGCGCACCAGGGAAACGTCCGTACGAGGTGCTGGTGCTCAACGTGCTCAACTGCGGGCCCTCCTGCGCGATCCGGGACGGCGCTCGCTCGGACGGGTGACCGGGTCACCGGCCTCGACCGCGGCGGCACGCCGGGCCGTTCCGAAGTCCGCGAGCGCTTCGGCCAACTTGTGCACCGAGGGTTCGGGCGACATGACGTCCACGCGCAGCCCGTGCTCCTCGGCGGTCTTCGCGGTGGCCGGGCCGATACAGGCGATCACGGTCACGTTGTGCGGCTTGCCGGCGATGCCGACGAGGTTCCGCACCGTCGAAGACGAGGTGAAAAGTACCGCGTCGAAGCCGCCGCCCTTGATCGCCTCGCGGGTCGTGGCGGGCGGCGGGGACGCCCGTACGGTCCGGTAGGCCGTGACGTCGTCGACCTCCCAGCCCAGGTCGATCAGGCCCGCCACCAGGGTCTCGGTGGCGATGTCGGCGCGGGGGAGGAAGACGCGGTCGATCGGGTCGAAGACCGGGTCGTACGGCGGCCAGTCCTCCAGGAGACCGGCGGCGGACTGCTCACCGCTCGGGACCAGGTCCGGCTTCACGCCGAAGGCGATGAGCGCCTTGGCGGTCTGCTCGCCGACGGCCGCGACCTTGATGCCCGCGAAGGCGCGCGCGTCCAGGCCGTACTCCTCGAACTTCTCGCGGACGGCCTTCACCGCGTTGACGGAGGTGAAGGCGATCCACTCGTACCGCCCGGTGACCAGGCCCTTGACCGCGCGCTCCATCTGCTGCGGCGTGCGCGGCGGCTCGACGGCGATCGTCGGGACCTCGTGCGGCACGGCGCCGTACGAGACGAGCTGGTCGGAGAGCGAGGCGGCCTGCTCCTTCGTCCGCGGCACGAGCACCTTCCAGCCGAACAGCGGCTTGGACTCGAACCAGGAGAGCTGGTCCCGCTGCGCGGCGGCGCTGCGCTCGCCGACCACGGCTATGACCGGCTGGCCGCCGTCCGCCGAGGGCAGCACCTTGGCGGCCTTCAGCGTCTGCGCGATGGTGCCGAGGGTGGCGGTCCAGGTGCGCTGCTTGGTGGTCGTACCGGCGATGGTGACGGTCAGCGGGGTGTCGGGCTTGCGGCCCGCCGCGACCAGTTCGCCGGCGGCAGCGGCCACCGAGTCGAGGGTGGTGGAGACGACCGCGGTGGCGTCGCTGGCGCCGACCTCGGACCAGCAGCGGTCGTCGGCCGTACGGGCGTCCACGAAGCGGACGTCCGTGCCCTGCGCGTCGCGCAGCGGCACGCCGGCGTAGGCCGGCACGCCGACCGCCGCGGCGATGCCCGGCACGACCTCGAAGCCGATGCCCTCGGAGGCGCAGGCCAGCATCTCCTCGGCGACATTGGCGTCCAGGCCGGGGTCTCCGGACACGGCACGCACGACCCGCTTGCCGGTGCGTGCGGCCCCCATGACAAGATTGGTCGTGTCCCGAAGCGTGGGCACATCGGCGGGGATTGACGCCTCGTCAGCTGCGGCCTGCAGCGGTGTGTCCACGTTCGCCCGGGCATGCGTGCGGACGACGTCGAGCACCTGCGGGTCTGCGATCAGCACGTCCGCGTGGGACAGCGCCTCAACGGCGCGCAGTGTGAGCAGGCCCGGATCTCCCGGCCCGGCACCGAGGAAGGTGACCTGGCCGGCGGCGGGGTGGTTTGGGGCGGTGGGGTTCAAAGTGCTCGCTCCCCCATAAGACCGGCCGCACCCTTGGCGAGCATCTCGGCGGCGAGCTCACGGCCCATGGTCGCCGGTACAGAAACGTCGTCGCGGGAGGTGGGTACGTGTCCGGTGGTGGACAGCTGCACCAGCGTGCTGCCGTCGGTCGTGCCGACGACGCCACGCAGGCGCATTTCGGTGACAGCCCGTTCGCCGGCCTGGAAATCGGCCAGCGCACCCACAGGTGCGGAGCAGCCGGCCTCCAGGGCGGCGAGCAGGGAACGCTCGGCGGTCACGGCGGCCCGGGTCAACGGGTCGTCGAGCTCGGCGAGCCGGGCGGCGAGGTGCTCGTGGTTCGCGGCGCACTCCACCGCCAGTGCCCTCTGGCCGGGGGCGGGCAAAACTACGTCCGGCGAGAGGAGCTCCGTCGCCTCGCCGATGCGGCCGAGGCGGTTGAGCCCGGCAGCGGCCAGTACGACCGCGTCCAGCTCGCCGTTCTCGACGTACCCGATGCGGGTGTCGATGTTGCCGCGGATCGGCACGGTCTCGATGCGCCGGCCCAGCGACCGCGCCCAGGCGTTCAGCTGCGCCATGCGGCGCGGCGAGCCGGTACCGACCCGCGCCCCGTCGGGGAGCTGCTCGAACGTCAGGCCGTCGCGGGCTATCAGCGCGTCCCGGGAGTCCTCGCGGACCGGTATCGCGGCGAGGGTCAGCCCCTCGGGCTGCGCGGTCGGCAGGTCCTTGAGCGAGTGGACGGCGAAGTCGATCTCGTCGGCGAGCAGCGCGTCGCGCAGCGCCGAGACAAAGACGCCCGTACCGCCGATCTGCGCCAGGTGCTCGCGCGAGACATCGCCGTACGTGGTGATCTCCACCAGCTCGACGGGCCGCCCGGTGACCTGGCGGACCGCCTCGGCGACGAGTCCGGACTGGGCCATGGCGAGTTTGCTGCGCCGTGTGCCGAGTCGCAATGCGTGATGCGTCATGAGCGCTGCTCCCGTGCTGTGTCGTGCCTGTCCGCGCGCGTGTCGGCCCGGCTGACGGCGGCGACCGTCTGGGGGTCGAGGTCGAAGAGTTTGGTCAGCGCGTCGGCGTACCCGGCGCCGCCGGGCTCGCTGGCGAGCTGCTTGACCCGCACGGTGGGCGCGTGCAGAAGCTTGTCGACGACCCGGCGCACGGTCTGGTTGATCTCCGCGCGCTGCTTGTCGTCCAGGTCGGGCAGGCGGCCGTCCAGCCGCGCGATCTCGGCGGCGACCACGTCGGCGGCCATGGTGCGCAAGGCGACCACGGTCGGGGTGATCGTCGCGGCGCGCTGGGCCGCGCCGAAGGCCGCGACCTCCTCGGACACGATGGTGCGCACCTGGTCCACGTCGGACGCCATGGGGGCGTCGGCGGACGCGTCGGCCAGGGATTCGATGTCGACGAGGTGCACGCCCTCGATCCGGTGGGCCGCGCCGTCGATGTCGCGCGGCATCGCCAGGTCGAGCAGGGCCAGTTCCCGGTCCTTACGGCCCTCGGCGGCCGCCGCGACCGCCTCGCCGGTGAGGACGAGCCCGGTCGCCCCCGTACACGAGATCGCGATGTCGGCGGCGGCCAGCTCGGCCGGTACCTCGGACATCGGGACGGCGCGGGCCACCAGGCCGTGCGCGCGCCCGGGGCTGCCCGGCTCGGTGAGGATCTCGGTGAGGCGCTCGGCGCGCTCCAGGGTGCGGTTGGCGACGGCCAGTTCGCTGACGCCCGAGCGCGCGAGGGTGGCCGCGGCCAGCGAGGACATCGAGCCCGCGCCGATCACCAGGGCGCGCTTGCCGCGGGCCCAGGCGTCCACGCCCGGGGTGCCGAGCGGGGCGGTGGCGTCCGGTACGGCGTCGTCGACGAGGACGCAGTGCGCGTCGTGACCGCCGGCCGCGCCCGCCAGCTGCTCCAGGCCGAAGGTGACCAGGGACTGGCCGGCCTTGTCGATGCCGGTCTCGCTGTGCGCACGCTTGCCGACCCGCAGGGCCTGCTGGAAGAGGTCGTTCAGCAGCCGCCCTGCGGTGTGCTGGTCCTGCGCGAGGGCGAGCGCGTCCTTGATCTGGCCGAGGATCTGGCCCTCGCCGACGACCATGGAGTCCAGGCCGCAGGCCACGGACAGCAGGTGGTGGACGGCGCGGTCCTCGTAGTGGACGTAGAGGTACGGCGTGAGCTCGTCCAGGCTGACACCGCTGTGCTGGGCGAGCAGCGTGGACAGCTCGGCGACACCGGCGTGGAACTTGTCCACGTCGGCGTAGAGCTCGATGCGGTTGCAGGTGGAGAGCACGGCCGACTCGGCGGCGGGCTCGGCCGAGATGACGTCCTGCAGCAGCTTGCCGCGGGAGTCGGGGGCCAGTGCGGCCCGCTCCAGGATGCTGACCGGTGCACTGCGGTGCGAAAGGCCGACAACGAGGACGCTCATGCCGGCATCACGGCGGGTACGTCCCCGTCGGGTCCCTTGCGGTCGTCATCGGAATCGGCGGCGTCGGTGCCGTCCGTGCGCGTCGCGCGGACCGGCGGGGCCACCGGCTGTGCGGCGTCCTGGCTGCTGGCCTCCTCGCCGGCCTTGCGCTGCTCGTGGAAGGCGAGGATCTGCAGCTCTATCGACAGGTCGACCTTGCGCACGTCGACCCCTTCGGGGACGGACAGCACGGTCGGCGCGAAGTTCAGGATGGAGGTGACACCGGCGGCGACGAGGCGCTCGCAGACCTGCTGGGCCGCGCCCGCGGGGGTCGCGATCACGCCGATCGAGACGCCGTTGTCGGTGATGATCTTTTCGAGCTCGTCGGTGTGCTGGACGGCGATGCCCGCGACGGGCTTGCCGGCCATGGCCGGGTCGGCGTCGATCAGGGCCGCGACGCGGAAGCCGCGGGAGGCGAAGCCACCGTAGTTGGCGAGCGCGGCGCCGAGGTTACCGATACCGACGATCACAACCGGCCAGTCCTGCGTGAGGCCGAGCTCCCGGGAGATCTGGTAGACGAGGTACTCCACGTCGTAGCCCACACCACGGGTGCCGTAGGAGCCCAGGTACGAGAAGTCCTTGCGCAGCTTGGCGGAATTGACCCCCGCAGCGGCGGCCAGCTCCTCGGAGGAGACCGTGGGGACCGAACGCTCGGAGAGCGCGGTCAGCGCACGCAGATACAGCGGAAGCCGGGCGACGGTGGCCTCGGGGATCCCTCGGCTTCGGGTCGCCGGTCGGTGAGTTCGGCCAGTTGCCACGGTGCTCCTGCGGGTAGAGCGGGGCTTTGGACGGCCAAATGTCTCAAGACCGCCCTGTCGATAGCAGGCTATGTCTTTGTGAACGCGTGCACAAAGATGGTGTCCGCTTTGTCCCGTCAACGTGACCGGTGTCACGCACTTATTGCGGCAATTCGCGGAACCGCATCCCGCGTCACTCCGTTCACACGCTTCGCGTGCATAACGCAGGAACGTGAACGGGAACACGCCGCCACTCTCCTTGCCGTTTTGCCCCCGTACACCGCCGAATCGCCCATCGATGGTAAGGGAAACCACCTCCTCCGCCGAAGGCTCGTGACGGCCGTCATAAGCGTTCTCGGCCTGGTGGCACGGGTACGGACGGACCCGGCAGGGGCACAATGGCGGCATGGCCCCGCTCCTCCGCCGCACCCCGCGCAAGAACCCCGCCGACCGCACGGTCACGCTCATCGGCAAGCCGGGGTGCCATTTGTGCGACGACGCACAGAAGGTGATCGAGGCGGTCTGCGCCGAGACCGGCGCCGCCTGGGAGAAGCAGGACATCACCGAGGACGAAGAGCTTTACCGCAAATACTGGGAGCAGATTCCGGTCATCCTCGTCGACGGCGCGCAGCACGACTTCTGGCGCGTCGACCCGCAGCGGCTGCGCAAGGCGCTGGGCGCCTGAGGGCACACACAGCGAGCCGTACACAGGCGTACACAGAGCCCGTGGCCGGAGCGCGCCGACGCCACGCGGCGTGGCCGTAACGCGACCGTCGGCAGCCCCGTACCTGCCTGACATGCGTGCGTAACCAGGGGCACCGAACAAACTGGCTATGCTCGCCGTATGGCCGACCCGTCGCCCGAGCACCGCCCCGGCACGAGCCCCTTCAGTGCGTCCCTCGTCACGGGCATTCCGTCCCTTGTGACGGGGTGGTTCACCCGTCACCGACGCCCCGCCACCGCGCGCAGCGTGCTGGCCGGCGAGGCGGCGGCCGAGGCCGCCCGCAAGAGCTCCCAGGAAGCCGAGGCACAGGCCGCCGCCGAAGCCGCCGCCGCGGCCGCCGACAGCGAAGCCGAGGACGCCGAGCCGGACTTCCCGGTCGTCGGCGACGACAAAGCGGCCGCCTTCTTCGACCTCGACAACACCGTCATGCAGGGCGCCGCGATCTACCACTTCGGGCGCGGCCTCTACAAGCGGCACTTCTTCCACAAGCGCGACCTCGCCCGCTTCGTGTGGCAGCAGGCGTACTTCCGGCTGGCCGGCTCGGAGAACCCCGAGCACATGGAGGACGTGCGCAACAGCGCGCTCTCCATCGTCAAGGGCCACCGCGTCTCCGAGCTGATGACCATAGGCGAGGAGATCTACGACGAGTACATGGCCGAGCGCGTCTGGCCCGGCACCCGCGCGCTCGCCCAGGCCCACCTGGACGCGGGCCAGAAGGTCTGGCTGGTCACCGCGGCCCCCGTGGAGACCGCCACGATCATCGCCCGCCGGCTCGGCCTGACCGGCGCGCTCGGCACGGTCGCCGAATCCGTCGGCGGGGTCTACACCGGCAAGCTGGTCGGCGAGCCGCTGCACGGGCCCGCCAAGGCCGAGGCCGTACGGGCGCTGGCCATGGCCGAGGGGCTGGACCTGTCGCGCTGCGCCGCGTACAGCGACTCCGCCAACGACATCCCGATGCTCTCGCTCGTCGGCCACCCCTACGCGATCAACCCCGACACCCGGCTGCGCAAGCACGCGCGCGAGCAGGGCTGGCGGCTGCGCGACTACCGGACGGGCCGCAAGGCCGCCAAGATCGGCATTCCGGCGGCGGCCGGGGTGGGCGCGGTGGCGGGCGGCGCGGCGGCCGCGGTGGCCCTGCAGCGCCGGCGCCGATAGCCGCAGGGCCTTATAACCGGAAGCTCGCCCAACTTCCAGTGGTGGGGTACGCGTTACACACCGTCACCGAAAGGGCGGGGAACGCGCCGCCCACCGATGATCACATCGACGGCGCGCGGCAGTTTTTTCGCGCTGCCCTTCGCAGCGCCACCCCTGAGGGTGCTCCCACGCGCCCCGTACGAACACGCGTACCGCTGTGTGCAGGGCAAACCTTCTTCATACCCCACCGGTCCGCGCTCAGTCGCACGACGCCCGGTGCGCCACAACACGCCCTCCAACCAGGCAGATCACGTCACTTTCCGATCAATACCTGTTCAACATCTGATACTTGATCGACCAGAAATACGTAACAGACCAGACGGAATCGACGATTTGAGCAACTGGGTGTAGCGCTGCCTGTACGAAGCGTTATTCTCCTCAGACGCAAACCGGAACCCATAAGCCCCTACCGCGGGTGAACGGTCCCGCACTGCACGTGATGGAAGCTCTGCCTCTGGGAGTCCCGTGTACCCACACGTCGGGGTTGACGCCTCGGGCCTGGCTACGCTGCGTACGACGCTCGTCGACCACCTGCGCAGTTTTGTCCCCACCGCGTACGCCGTCCCCGCCCTCGCCACACCCGCCCCTGCCGCAGGACCCGCCAGCGCCTGCTACGCCCTGGCGGACGCCAGGACCGCCGTCGGCGCGCGGTCCGCGGGCAGCCGTACGCGCCGCGGCGGCACGACCACAGCCCGCCGCCCCGCCGACAGCGACAGCCGCCGCATGATGGAGCTCGTCGAGCGCGCCCAGGCGGGCGAGGCCGACGCGTTCGGCCGCCTCTACGACCAGTACGCCGACACGGTCTACCGGTACATCTACTACCGCGTCGGCGGCCGGGCCACCGCCGAGGACCTGACCAGTGAGACGTTCCTGCGCGCGCTGCGCCGGATCGGCACCTTCACCTGGCAGGGCCGGGACTTCGGAGCCTGGCTGGTGACCATCGCGCGCAACCTCGTCGCCGACCACTTCAAGTCCTCGCGCTTCCGCCTGGAGGTGACCACGGGCGAGATGCTCGACGCCAACGAGGTCGAGCGCAGCCCCGAGGACTCGGTCCTCGAATCCCTGTCCAACGCCGCCCTCCTCGAAGCCGTCCGCAAACTCAACCCCCAACAGCAGGAATGCGTCACGCTCCGGTTCCTCCAAGGGCTGTCGGTCGCCGAGACCGCCCGCGTCATGGGCAAGAACGAAGGAGCGATCAAGACCCTCCAGTACCGCGCCGTCCGGACCCTCGCGCGGCTGCTGCCGGACGACGCCCGCTGACCCCTCCGCCGACGTCCGATCCCCTCCTTCGCGCCGCGCTCTCCCCGAACATCCGTCCCCCACACCACTCTTATTGTGGCGCCAAGCCCTGACCAGGCCATCACTTTCAGCCATCACGCGGTACCAGCCCGTCACATCATCGTGAGGGCGTAACCCGAGTACCTCGCCGCTCGTTGTGCGGAATGCAGGCTCCCTGCGGACACGCCATGCCCGCAGCCGCTCACTCGATCGAGTGGTTGCATGCAGGGCGTGCAGCCTTCCGGCCCTGCTGGATCGTCAAGCCAGTCCGGGGAGTCGAGCGGGATGATGAGAGGAGGTGCCGCCCGTGATCGCGAACGTATCGACGCACCGGCGGGCTCACGCCTTCGCCCAGGCTCTGGAGGACCAGGACCTCCAGGGCGCGGCCGATGAGCAGATCGACACACCGGGGCAGGAGCCGGCGGAGCCCGAAACGGCACGGCTGCTGGCAGTCGCCGGCGGCCTGGGGGAGCTCCCCAAGCCCACGCTGGACCCGGAAGCGCGCACGATCCAGCGCGCGCAGCTCATCGCCGCGATGGAGGCCGCTTTCGCCGAAGGCGGCGCACCCTCCGACGGCGCGAAGGTGCCCCAGCAGCGCGGCGTGCGAGGCGCGCACCGCGCCGCCAAGTCACTCGGCCGGCTGCGCCCGCGGTCCCGGCTGTCCAGGAGGCTCGCCGCCGGCGGGCTGACGTTCGGCGTGGCGGCCGGCGCGCTCAGCGGAGTGGCCGCCGCGAGCTCCGAGGCGCTGCCCGGCGATTCGCTCTACGGCCTCAAGCGCGGCATGGAGGACCTCAAGCTCGGCATGGCCGAGGACGACTCCGACCGCGGCCGGCTCTACCTCGACCAGGCGTCCAGCCGGATGCAGGAGGCGCGCCGGCTGATGGAGCGGCTCAGGGCCGGGCCACTGGAGCACGAGACCCTGTCCGAGGTGCGCAGGTCGCTGGCGGGCGTCACCCAGGACGCGGGCACGGGCCACCGCCTGCTGCACGACGCGTACGAGCGGGACGGGTCGCTCGGCGCCATCCAGGCGCTGGACTCCTTCACCGCCTCGCACCGCGAGGGCTGGGCACGGCTGCGCGACCGGCTGCCGGTGCAGCTCGCCGACGTCTCCCAGGACGTCAGCTCGGTCTTCGACGCCATAGACGAGGAGGTCGGGCCGCTGCGCCCGCTGCTGCCGAAGAAGGCGACGGACAAGGACGCCGGGCACGGCACCCCGTCCGCCTCGGGCAGCACGGCCGAGGACCACTCGGCGGCGCCGTCCCGCTCCGGCAGCCCGTCCGCGAGCGGCAAGAAGCACGACTCCCCCACGCCCCGCCCGTCCTCGTCCCCCTCCAAGGAGGACGGCCTGCTCGGCGGGAACACCGGCGGTCTGCTCGACCCGCCCGCCAAGGACAGCCCCTCCCCCTCCGACGGCGGGCACAAGAGCGACCACCCCGCCGAGCCCGACGTCACGATCCCGCCGCTGCTCCCGGACCTGCTCCCGGGCCTCGGCGTCGACGGCCGGGACGAGTAGCGGCGCGCGGCGATCGCCGCGCGCCTCCGCGGTCCGGCGGCGCCCGGTGTTCTTCCGGTCCTTCCCTCCAGAAGAACACCGGGCGCCGTCGCATGTGTACGTACGGGTCGGCCGGGCGGGTCGGCCGGCGGCGCTCAGGGCCCGACCCCGCCCGTACGCGGACTCTCAGTGCCCGCTCACCGGCCGCGCCGTATACGGCTGTTCGAGCCGACCGATCTCCTCGTCCGTGAGCCGGAGCTCCAGCGCGGCCAGCGCGTCGTCGAGGTGCCCCGCCTTCGAGGCGCCCACGATCGGCGCGGTCACCGGCCGCTGGTGCAGCAGCCAGGCGAGCGCGACCTGTGCCCGCGGCACGCCCCGCTCCGCCGCGATGGCGCCGACCGCCTCGACGATCTCCCGGTCGCCCTCCTGGTACAGCGTCTTGCCGAACTCATCGGTCTGCGCGCGGTGGCTGGTGGCGTCCCAGTCCCGGGTCAGCCGGCCGCGGGCGAGCGGGCTCCAGGGCAGTACGCCCACGCCCTGGTCCGCGCAGAGCGGCAGCATCTCGCGCTCCTCCTCGCGGTAGAGGAGGTTGTAGTGGTTCTGCATGGAGGCGAAGCGGGTCCAGCCGTGCCGCTCGGCGGTGTGCTGGGCCTTGGCGAACTGCCACGCGTACATGGAGCTGGCGCCGATGTACCGGGCCTTGCCCGCCTTCACCACGTCGTGCAGGGCCTCCATGGTCTCCTCGATGGGAGTGCGCGGGTCCCAGCGGTGGATCTGGTAGAGGTCGACGTAGTCGGTGCCGAGCCGGCGCAGGCTGTGGTCGATCTCGGTCATGATCGCCTTGCGGGACAGCCCCGCGCCGTTCGGGCCCGGCCGCATCCGGCCGTTGACCTTGGTCGCGAGCACGATCTCGTCGCGCCGGGCGAAGTCGGCGAGCGCCTTGCCGACGATCTCCTCGCTGGTCCCGTCGGAGTAGACATTCGCCGTGTCGAAGAAGTTGATCCCGGCCTCGACGGCCTGCCGGATCAGCGGGCGGGCCTGGTCCGCGTCGAGGGTCCAGGGGTGTGGGCCGCGGTCGGGGACGCCGTAGGTCATGCAGCCGAGGCAGAGTCGCGAGACGTCCAGGCCGGTGGAGCCGAGCTTCACGTACTGGGTGTTGGGCATGATCCGATTCTGTCGCGGGGGATGCCCCGACAGCACACGGGGCATCCCCCGCCACGGCCGTCACCCGGCCGTCACGGCCTCAGAAGAACACCGAACGCCGTTGCACGAGCAGCTTGTAGAGCGTGTGCTGAATCGTTTCGCGCACCTGGTCGGTGAGGTTGAACATCAGCATCGGGTCGTCCGCCGCCTCCGCCGGATACCCGTCCGTCGGAATCGGCTCGCCGAACTGGATGGTCCACTTCGTCGGCAGCGGCACCGCGCCCAGCGGCCCCAGCCACGGGAACGTCGGCGTGATCGGGAAGTACGGGAAGCCGAGCAGCCGCGCCAGCGTCCTGGCGTTCCCGATCATCGGGTAGATCTCCTCCGCGCCCACGATCGAGCACGGCACGATCGGCACCCCGGACTTCAGCGCGGTCGAGACGAAGCCGCCGCGCCCGAAGCGCTGCAGCCGGTACCGGTCCGAGAAGGGCTTGCCGACGCCCTTGAAGCCCTCCGGCATCACGCCGACCACCTCGCCGCGCTCCAGCAGCCGCTCGGCGTCCTCCGTGCAGGCCAGCGTGTGCCCGGCCTTCCGCGCCAGCTCGTTGACCACCGGCAGCATGAAGACCAGATCGGCCGCCAGCAACCGCAGATGGCGGCCGGCCGGGTGCTCGTCGTGCACCGCCATCTGGAGCATCAGGCCGTCCAGCGGCAGCGTCCCGGAGTGGTTGGCGACGATCAGCGCCCCGCCCTTCTCGGGGATGTTCTCGACGCCCTTCACCTCGACCCGGAAGTACTTCTCGTACAGGGGCCGCAGCACGGACATCATGACCTGGTCGGTGAGCTCCTCGTCGTAACCGAAGTCGTCGACGTCGTACTCACCGGTCAGCCGTCTGCGCAGGAAGTTGAGGCCGCCGGCGAGCCGCTGCTCCCAGGACGCGCCCCGCTCCTCGGGCGCCGGCGCCTCCGGCTCCTCCTGGCGCGGCGGCGGTACGGGCGTCAGGGCCGCGTTACGCGCCGCGCCCGCCGCCCGCTTGGCCCTCCGCCGCGTGCGCGGCTCCTCGCCGAACGGGATGACCTTGGCGTCCGCCATCGTGGGTGAACTCCTCACTGGGTCTGGGCACTGGCTGCGGGCAGCAGCGCGGCGAGCCGGTCGACGGTACGGGAGACGGTCTCGGGCGGCAGCAGGCCGGGACCTCGGCTGCGGGCGAACTCCGCGAAGGTCTCGGCCGTGGTGTACGCCGGTTCGAACCCCAGTGTCTCGCGCATCTGGGTCGTCCGGACGACCCGGCCGTGCGTGAGCATCCGGATCTGCTCCGGCGAGAAGTCGGTGATGCCGAGCGAGCGCAGCATCGAGCCCGCCCAGGTGACCGTCGGCAGCAGCAGCGGCAGCGTGGGCCGGCCCAGCCGCCGCGAGCACTGCGAGAGCAGCAGCACGCCGTCGCCCGCGATGTTGAACGTGCCGCTGTTGAGCGTGCCCCTGCGGGGCTCGCCGGTCGCCAGGCGCAGCGCCTCGATGGCGTCCTCCTCGTGCACGAACTGCAGCCGCGGGTCGTACCCGAGGACGGTGGGCAGCACGGGCAGCGAGAAGTACTCCGCGAGCGGCGAGTCCGCGCACGGCCCGAGGATGTTGGCGAACCGCAGCACGCAGACCGCGACGTCGGGCCGGCGGCGGGCGAAGCCGCGTACGTACCCCTCGACCTCCACGACGTCCTTCGCGAAGCCGCCGCTGGGCAGCGACTTGGGGCTGGTCGTCTCGGTGAAGACCGCCGGGTCCCGGGGCGCGGAGCCGTACACACTCGCGGAGGACTTCACGACCAGTCGCTTGACGTGCGGTGCCTTCTGGCAGGCGCCCAGCAGCTGCATCGTGCCGATGACGTTGGTCTCCTTGACCGACGAGCGGCTGCCGCGGGAGCCGAGCGGGGTGCCGTTGATATCCATGTGCACGACCGTGTCCACGCCCGTTTCGGCGAGGACCTTGGCGATGGCCGGATGTCTGATGTCGGCCTTCAGGAACTCGGCGCCGCCGAGGTGGTGCTCGGGCGCCACGGCGTCGACGCCGATCACCCGGTCGACGTCGGGATCGCGCTGGAGCCGGCGTACGTAGCGGCCGCCCAGCTGACGTGCGGCTCCCGTGACGAGCACGACCTTGCCCAAGATCAGCCCTTCCTTCCCACCGTCGTCCCCCGCACGTCCCCGCACGTGCCGAGATGTGGCGGCCCACGCTATCCGGTCGGTGTTGCGGTGTGATGACTTGTGGACGGCCCCGGCCATCTTTCGGCCTGGTCCGGTCCTGGCGCCCGTCGCCGTCCTGATCCCTGATGCCGCCCTGACGCCGCCGCCTTGCGCCGAGTACCCGGCTTCCGGGCTTGTGTGCCCCCGAACGCACCGCAGCCCCCCACCGTGTGGTGGGGGGCTGCGGAATCGCGCTCAGCGCCGCTTACTTCTTGTTGCGACGCTGAACACGGGTGCGCTTGAGCAGCTTGCGGTGCTTCTTCTTAGCCATCCGCTTGCGCCGCTTCTTGATAACAGAGCCCACGACTACCCTCGCTCACTTCGAAATACTCGGTGCGGGGCGTCCGAGCCCACACTACCTACATCGGGCCAGCCTACCCGCCGCCGAGCGTACGGCGTAATCCGAGGGTCTTTCGTGGCCTCCGTCCGGCCTCACCAGGCCCGCAAAGGGACCTGTCGGGCCCCCGTCAGGCCGATTCCACCCCCACATAGGACTCGCGGAGGTAGTCGTGGACCGCCTGCTCCGGAACCCGGAACGACCTCCCCACTCGGATCGCGGGCAGATGACCGCTGTGCACCAAGCGGTACACGGTCATCTTCGACACTCGCATCACTGTGGCGACCTCCGCCACAGTAAGGAACACGACCTCATTCAGAGGCCTCTGGTCTGCAGCCATGACACACCTGGTCCTTCCGCACATGACGGGCACCGGCTTCCCCTCCGGTGACTCTTCGTCGCTATGCGCTCACTCCCCAGGTTAGGGGCGGGTGATGCGAGTGGGGAAGAGGAGTAGCCGTCGGCCGCCTACTGTGACAGACACGCTCGATTGAGTACATAGCGAGTAAGCGGTCGGTAGTAATCAGACCGCACAGCGTCATCAAGCGGAACTACGACGGACACCCGCCCCTCCGCCTGCCCGACGAACAGCGCCGGATCGTCAGTATCCGCCAGGCCGATGGCCTCAAAGCCCAGCTGACCTGCTCCGCAGACCCATCCGTGGTCCCCGATCACCAGCTCGGGAAGGGGTCCTGCGGCGTCTGCTGCAGCGCCGAGGGCCCTACGAACCGGGAGGGGGGAGTGCGTGTGCACCTCCGGCTCCCCGAGGTCTCCCCACACGCCGGGTTCGCGCATCCGCGCGACTCCCCGTACGTACGCAAGGTTGTACGTACGTACCCCAAACCGGGTCATTATGTCGATACTTGTGCCGTACGCAGGGGTGAGGACAGGGCATCCCGCCGCCGACAAAGCGTCTGCCAGGCCCCCGTAAAAGCCGGTGAGACGGTCCGGATGGCCCGTGCCGATCAGTACCGGCGAGCGCTCGCCGGCCGCCTCGCCGAGCCGGTCGGCGAACGCGTTCAGTGCCGCGACGGTCCGGTCCGGGTCGATCACATCCGTGCCAGAAATATGCGCAGGATCGGCCGAAACTCCGCACTGTTCTCCCATGAGCCCGAGCAGATCGCCGACGGACCAGTCCCCCGCGGGCTCCAGTCCGATGAGCGCCCGCGGGTCGCCGGCCGCGAAGAGGCGGTAGCGGTTCAGGCTCTTCTCCCGCGAGGTCGCGATCGACCCGGCGAGCCGTGCTTCGACCAGATGCGCCCGCAGCGCGCCACTGCTCAACACGCCGCCCATGGTGACGCCCGGACGACCGGTCCATGCCCTGACTGATGGGTAATCACACGTAAGGGGACCCTGCGCGGGCCCGTGGGCGCTCTCCAGCGGGGCCCGTGGGCGCTCTCTAGGGGAGCAGCCCGTGCGCCGGGAACACCGCGCGGCGAGTCGCCAGAATCGCCTGGTCCAGCCGGTCCGCCGGGTCGTACCCGCTGTCCGCGAAGTCCCGGAACACCGGCTCCCGCCCGTCCGTCATCCGCCGCGGCCCCTGCTGGCGCGTCAGCCGGTACACCTCCTGGCGCCACTCCTCCGGGATGTCCGTCGCCGGGTCCAGCGGCTGTCCGGCGGCGATCGCCACCAGGTGCGTCCAGGTCCGCGGCACCACGTCGACCACCGCGTAACCGCCGCCCCCGAGCGCTACCCAGCGCCCCTCGCAGTGCGCGTGCGCCAGCTGGTGACAGGTCTCGGCCACGGCGCGCTGCGCGTCCACGCTCACCGCCAAGTGCGCGAGCGGGTCCTCGAAGTGGGTGTCGGCGCCGTGCTGCGTGACGATCACGTCGGGCCCGAACCCGGCCACCAGCTCGGGCACCACCGCGTGGAACGCGCGCAGCCATCCCGCGTCGCCCGTACCGGCCGGCAGCGCCACGTTCGCCGCGCTGCCCTCGGCGCCCTCGGCACCGGTCTCCTCCGGCCAGCCGGTCTGCGGGAAGAGGGTGCGCGGGTGCTCGTGCAGCGAGATCGTCAGGACCCGCGGGTCCTCCCAGAACGCGGCCTGCACGCCGTCCCCGTGATGCACGTCCACATCGATGTACACCACCCGGCGCGCGCCCAGCTCCAGGAGCCGCGCGATGGCCAGCGCCGCGTCGTTGTAGATGCAGAAACCGGCCGCGCCGCCCGGCATCGCGTGGTGCAGCCCGCCGGTGAAGTTCACCGCGTGCAGCGCGTCGCCGCGCCACACCGCCTCCGCCGCGCCCACCGACTGCCCGGCGATCAGCGCCGACGCCTCGTGCATGCCGGCGAACGCCGGGTCGTCCTCGGTACCGAGCCCGTACGAGACCTCCGCGGCCTTCGGGTCGGCCGAGGCGCGCCGTACCGCGTCGATGTAGTCCTCGCGGTGCACCAGGCGCAGCGTGGACAGGCCCGCCGCCTTGGCGGCCGCCACCTGTACCGGCGCGCGGTCGAGGCCGTACGCCTGGACCAGCCGCATGGTCAGCGCGAGCCGCACCGGGTCCATCGGATGGCCGGGCCCGAAGTCATAGCCCGTTACTGCCTCGTCCCACATCAGCTGTGCGCGGCCGCTCATGTCCGCCACCGTATCGGGCCCGCTCCCCACCGAACGATGGGGCGTACACCAGCGTGACCAGCACGAGCACCATCGGCACCAGCATCGCCCCGCGGTAACTCCAGGCATCGCCCACCGCCCCGACGAGCGGCGAACCGACCAGAAAGCCCACATAGTTGAAGATATTCAGTCGCGCGATGGCCGCATCCGACGCTTCCGGACCGCGCAGCTCCCCGTGTGCTTCGTACGCCTGCCGGCCCGCCGCCGCGAACGTCTGCGGCACGATCACGCACAGCCCCAGGCCCAGCAGCGTGAACCCGGCCATCCCCGGCCACGCGCCGGGCGCCGCGGCCACCACCGCGAACCCCGCCGCCGCCACCACCGCCCCCGTCCGCACCACCGCGACCGGCCCGAACCTCCGCACCCCCAGATCCCCGACGGTCCGCCCGAGGAGCGTGGTGATCATGTACACGTTGTACGGCACGGTCGCCAGCTGCTCCGAACTCCCCAGCACGTCCTGCAGGTACTTCGCGCTCCAGTTGGAGACCGTCGAGTCCCCGATGTACGCGAAGGCCATGACGAGGCAGAGGGGGAGGAGGAGCCGCATGGACAGCGAGACGGGGGCCGCCGCAGGCCCCGCCTGGGCCGCGGCGCCGTCCTTGTGCGGACGCCTCTGGTCGACGTACCAGTGCCCGGCGACCAGGACGGCCGGCACGGCGACCGCGGCGGTCGGCCCGTACAGCAGGGCCAGCGAGAGCCCCCAGTGCGCGCCCGCCCAGGCCAGCGACGCACCCACGATCCCGCCGAGGCTGTACGCCGCGTGGAAGCCGAGCATGATGCTGCGCCCGTAGGCGCGCTGCAGGCTCACCCCGAGCATGTTCATCGAGGCGTCCAGCGCCCCGACCGACAGCCCGAACACCCCCAGGGCCACGGCCACCTGGACGAGGCCGCTCCCGGCCCCCACGCCCACCAGCGCCAGACAGACCACCGGCTGTACGCATCGCAGCACGAGCCCGGGGCGTACCCGCTTCACCAGCCGCTCCGTGGCCACGCTCCCCGCACCGGCCAGTACCGGGACGGCGGCGAGGAAGGCGGGCAGCAGCGCGTCGGAGATCCCGTACCGGTTCTGGATCGCCGGGATGCGCGTCACGAGCAGCGCGAAGACCGCCCCTTGTGCGAAGAAGCTCAGCGCGAGCGCGGCCCGGCCGCGCCGGAGCCGCGGCTCAACAGTGGGGGTGGTCATGGCCGGACAGCGTAGAACTCACCGCTACCGATGGGTAGATGAATCACACAAGGAGATCCGGGAGCTTGGTCATCTCGGCGAAGAGCGCGGTCGCGCCCGCCAGCCGGTCGGCCGGGGTCATGGCCGTGAACCCGTATACGTCCATGCCGGCCGCGACCGCCGCCTGTACGCCCAGCGGGCTGTCCTCGACGACCGCACACCGCTCGGGGGACACGCCCATCTTCTCCGCCGCGTGCAGAAAGAGATCGGGCGCCGGCTTCCCCCGCCCCACGTCCTCCGAGCTGAAGATGCGGTCGTCCGCGAACCACCGGTCGAGCCCGGTCTTCCGGTGCCCCACGCGAATCCGCTCATGGCTCCCGGAGGACGCGACGCAGTACAGGGTCCCGGCCGCGGCCAGTTCCGCCAGCAGTTCCGGTACTCCGGGGACGGGCGTCAACTCCTGCTCGAAGGCGGCGAAGACCCGTGCGTGGAAGGTGGTGTCGAAATCCGCGGGCAGCCGCTGCCCCGTTCGCTCGGCGACCAGGTCGTGCACGCGGTGTATCGCGGCACCCATGTAGTCCCGGATGGACTCTTCGTACGTCGTCGGATGCCCGAGTTCGGTGAGGTAGCCGGCCAGGATCGTATTGGAGAGCGGCTCGCTGTCGACGAGCACACCGTCATTGTCGAAGATCACCAGGTCGTATCGCATGGGACCGACCCTAGACGGGGATTGGTCGCTGCCCCTGGGGTCCAACTGGGCCTAAACGCAGAAAAGCCCCGCACCATGAGGTGCGGGGCTTTCCTACAATGATTGTTCGGCGGCGTCCTACTCTCCCACAGGGTCCCCCCTGCAGTACCATCGGCGCTGAAAGGCTTAGCTTCCGGGTTCGAAATGTAACCGGGCG
>NZ_JBEPFC010000063.1:0-38374 GCF_040301705.1 Streptomyces sp. NPDC000151
ACCTCCCCGCAGCCGTCGAGGGCGAGCGCGCCGAGCCCGGCCGCGCCGCCGGCGGCCGCGAGGAATCCCCGGCGGCGCAGGCCGGGGAAGCGGGAGTCGTCGAGGGGGGCGTGGGGCATGGCGGTGTCCTCCGGTACGAGTGGATCGTCGGGCGGTGGGCGGTGTCAGGCGGTGCGCGTCAGGCGGGCGACGAGATGCAGCCGGTCGGCGTCCAGCCGGTCCCCCGGCGCGGCGCCCTCCTCCCAGACGGGCTCCGTGCGCGGCCCCGGTCCGTCGTGCAGGGCGAGCACCTCGAAGCCGTGCGCGGTGAGGGCGCGGCGCAGTTCCAGGGGGAACAACAGCCGCCAGGCGGAGTGCTGCTCGACCGGCTCCGAGCCGTCGTCGGCGGTCCACACGCGGGTACGGCGCAGCAGTTGTGCGGCCCGGTCGACGTGGAGCGTGGTTTTTGCCCGGTAGGTGGTGCCCTGCCAGGTGAAGCGGCTGACCGACGGGGCGTCGAGAAGTTCCGTACGGCCCAGGAAGAAGGCGCCGTTGCGCATCTCCGCCACGAGCAGCCCGCCGGGCGCCAGGCTCCGTCGGCAGGAGGCCAGAAAGCCGTCGAGGTCGGCGTCGGTGTGGCAGTACAGCAGGGCGCTGTCCAGGCAGACGACGGCGTCGAAGGACCGCGCGGGGAAGCGGAAGGCGCGCAGGTCGGCACGTACGTACGCAGGCCCCGGGTGGTGCGTGCGCGCATACGCCAGCATCGCCTCGGAGAGGTCGGCGCCGACGACCGAGCGGCCCACCTGGTGGAGGTACGCGGCGTCGCGCCCGGTGCCGCAGCCGATGTCCAGGACGCGCGGCCCCGAGCCGTACCGGCGCAGGCAGTCCTCGGCCCAGCGCCCGGCCAGCCGGTCGGCGTCGGGGAACCTGGCCTCGTACAGCTCGGGGTTGTCGGTCAGCAGATTGCTGGTGGTGATCACGCCGCCACCGCCACGGCCCCGGCGGGCGCCCGGTCCGGCAGCGCGCGCAGCCGGTGCAGCCAGCCCACGCCGGCGGCGGACAGCAGCCCGAACGCCAGGCAGCAGGCCCACGGCAGCCAGGCCGCGCCGGCGTGCCCGCCCGCGTCCATGGCCCAGCCGACGACGGTGTTGCCGACGGCCGCGGCGATGCCGGAGACGACGTAGAACAGCCCGAAGTAGGTACCGGTCAGCTCGGCGCGGCCGAAGTCGGGGATCAGCTCCATCACGAACGGCTGGGCGATCATCACGCCGAGGTAGAGCAGCAGCGCTCCGGCCAGCACGGGCAGCGCGCGCAGCGCGGCGGCGCCGAGGCCGCCGGGCGGCCCGGACAGTCCGGCCACGGCCATCGGCGGCACGAACGCCAGGCCCATCAGGCCGAGTCCGGCGGTGATCCAGCGCGACCGGCTGCCGCGGTCCTTCAGGGCGCGGGTCACGCGGAGTTGGAGGGTGAGGTTGGCGACGGTGCCGACGAGGAAGACGATGCCGGCCGCGCCGTCCCAGCCGGTGGCCCGCCGTGCGCCGTCCGGCAGCAGCAGGTACAGCTGGTTCTCCATGGTGAACATGCCGACCATGGCGAGCGAGAAGGCCAGGAAGACGCGGTTGCCGACGACCTCGCGCCAGTCGCCCAGTACGGAATTCTTCGTCGGCGCGGCGGTACGGGCGGGCAGCACGGCGGCCTGGGCCGCGGTCAGTACGGCGAAGATCGCGGCGGCGGTGAGCGCGGAGGCCCGGAAGTCGACCAGGAGGAGGGCGGAGCCGAGCAGCGGGCCGACCAGCGCGCCGGTGGTCGCGAAGACGTTGAACAGCGCGAACGCCTCGGCCTTGCGGTCGCCCGCCTCCTGCGCGAGGTAGGCGCGCACGGCCGGGTTGAACAGCGCCCCGGCCAGTCCGCTCAGTACGGAAGCGGCGAGCAGGACGGCCAGGCCGTCGCCGAGCGCGAAGAGCGCGAAGCCGACGGTGCGCAGCGCGCAGCCCGCGATGATGACGCCGCGCGCGCCGAGCCGGTCGGCGGCCGAGCCGCCGATGAGGAACAGGCCCTGCTGGCTGAGGTTGCGGACGCCGAGCACGATGCCGACGACCGCGGCCGACATGCCCAGGTCCTCGCCCAGGTGCACCGCGAGGTACGGGATGAGCAGGTAGAAGCCGGTGTTGACGCCGAGCTGGTTGACCAGCAGCAGGCGGATGGCGAGCGGGAAGCCGCGCATTTCGTGCCAGGTCTTCTTCATCGCGGCACCTCCTGGACGAGGCCGGCCGGCGCGGCCGTTCCGTCGGGCAGGTCGGTGTGGCGGACCGGCCGCACGCCGAGGCCCGGCTGCCGCCCGGCCCGTACGGTGCCGTCGGTGCCGCCGATGCCGGTCCACGGGTCGTGGGCGAGCAGCAGGTGGCCGTCCAGGTCGGCCCAGCGGGCGCGGTCGGCGAGGTGAACGGCGGGGGCGAGGCCGAGCGAGCTGGCGGTCAGGCAGCCGAGCATCAGCTCGGTGCCGCTGCCCGCGAGCAGGTCGGCGATGCGCAGCGCCGCGTGCACGCCGCCGCACTTGGCGAGCTTGACGTTGATGCCGTGCACCCGGCCGACGAGCCGCCGGGCGTCCTCGATGCCGACGGCGTCCTCGTCGGCGATGACGGGCAGCGGCGAGCGCTCGGCGAGCCGGGCCAGCGCCTCGGGGCGGCCGGGCGCGATGGGCTGCTCGACGGCCTCGACGCCGAGGTCGGCGTACCGGGGCAGCAGCGCCGCGGCCTGCGCGGTGGTCCAGGCGCCGTTGGGGTCCAGCAGCAGCCGGGCGTGCGGCGCCGCATCCCGCACCGCGAGCACGCGCTCCAGGTCGTCCTCGGGGTCGGGCGAGCCGGCCTTGACCTTGAGGACGGAGAAGCCGTTCCGGGCCAGCCGCCCGGCCTCCTCACCGGCGGCGCGGCGCGAGCCGATGCCGATGGTGCGCGCGGTCGCGGCCCGGGGCGGCTGCTCGGCGCCGAGGAGCCGGTGCACGGGTATGTCGGCGCGCTTGCCGACGAGGTCGAGCAGGGCCGACTCGACGGCGGCGGTCACGGCGGGCGGGGTGTCCGGCGCGGGCAGCGCGCCCTCGCGGAGCGCGTCGAGCGCCGCCTCCGGGCCCTCGAAGCGGGCGAGTTCCAGCGCCGTCTCGCTGAGCAGCCGTCCGATGGTGTCGGCGTCGAGGTCGTAGTACGTACTGGCCACGGCCTCGCCGTAGCCGCGCTGTCCTTGGTGTTCGATCGCGAGCCAGACGGCGTCGCGGGCCGCCATGGTCGAGCGGGAGATGCGCAGCGGCTCGGTGAGCCGGAGCCGTACGGTGCGCTGGCTGAGCTTCATGGGGTCGGGGTCTCTTCCCGGGGAGTGGGGCGTGCGGGGGTGGGGGCGGCGAGCGGGTCGGCGACCGTCCGGCAGCGCGTCCAGCCGGTGGCCTCCGCGGCCCGGGGGTGCGGGATCTCGACGGGGCGGGTGGCGGCGGTGGTGAGGTCGAGCCCGTGCGCGGTGGCGAAGTCGTCGTCGTAGACGGTGCCGAGGTAGCGCTGCGGCCCGTCGGGGAAGACGGTGGCGACGACCGCTCCCGGGTGGACGCGGGCCGCCCAGGCGGCGACCAGCGCCACCGCGCCCGTGCTCCAGCCGCCGCTGACGAAGTTGCCCGCGGCCAGCCGGCGGCAGGCGTCGGCGGACTCGGCCGGGCCGACCCAGTGCACCTCGTCGAACGCCTCGTACGCGACGTTGCGCGGGTGGATGCTGCTGCCGAGGCCGCGCATCAGACGGGGCCTGGCGGGCTGCCCGAAGATCGTGGAGCCGGTGGCGTCCACGCCGATCAGCCGCAGGCCCGGCCAGTGCCGGCGCAGCGGGCCGACGATGCCCGCGCTGTGCCCGCCGGTGCCGACGCTGCACACGAGCACGTCGAGGTGGTCCAGGTCGGCGGCGACCTCGGCGGCGAGCGACCCGTAACCGGCGATGTTGTCGGGGTTGTTGTACTGGTCGGGCCAGTACGCGTCCGGGAGTTCGGCGCGCAGGGCGCGCAGCCGGGCCAGCCGTGCGGCCTGCCAGCCGCCCTCGGCCGCCGGGCGGTCCACCAGCTCCAGCCGGACGCCGTACGTGCGCAGCAACTGCCGCATGGACGGCTCCAGTTCGGTGTCGCCGACCAGCACGACGGGGTGGCCGAGGGCCTGTCCCGCGAAGGCCAGGCCGACGCCGAGGGTGCCGGAGGTGGACTCCACGACCGGTGCGCCGGGCCGCAGTTCGCCGCGCTCCCTCGCGCCCAGCAGCATCGACACCGCGGCCCGCGCCTTCATGCCGCCCGCGCCGAGCCCTTCGAGCTTGGCCCAGAAGCCGGGGTGCGGGCAGGGCAGGCCGGTGGTGATCCGGGCGAGCGGGGTGCGGCCGAGCAGCGCGAGCAGCTGCGGATTGGCGGTGGGGTGCAGAACGGCCGTGGTCATGCGGCGGCCCCGGAGGCGGCCGACGCGGCCCCGGCGGCGCGGTACCGGTGGACGATCCCCGGCCCGCCGTCCAGCCAGAAGAACGGGTACGGCTCGGCGCACACCGCGCTCACCCCGGACCCGAGGAACCGCGGCAGCACCGCGCTGCCGGTCTGCGCGAACATCACCAGCGGCGTGCCGTGCGCGGCAGCGTGCGCGCGCAGCGCCTCGAAGCTGCCGTTGCCCAGCGTCATGCCGGAGGCGAGTACCGCGTCGCAGCGCGCCAGCTCGGCGAGCGCGTCGGTGACGACGGGCTCGCCCCACTCGGTCGTACCGCCCTTGAGGTCGCACGGCACGTAAACGAGGCCGCGCTCGCGCAGCGCCTCCAGCAGCGAGTTGACGACGCCGACGACGAGCACCCGGGCGCCGGGGGCCGCGTCGATCAGCTCCACGACGGCGCGTGCCCGGGCGCGGGACTTCTCCAGCGAGCTGCCGGAGGGCAGCGGGAAGGGGCGGGCGCCGCTCGCGGGGCCGTGCGGCGCGACGTCCATCAGGTACGCGTCCAGCGCCGCCACCCGTACGGGCAGCAGCTCGTGCGCCAGCAGCGCGGCGACGTCCGCGCCGACGCACCGCTCGACGGCCTCGTCGGTCAGCGCGCCGGGTTCGACCGCGCAGGAGCCGACCGCCGCGCCCAGCCGCAGGCTGAGTACTTCGTTGCGGTAGCCGCCGCTGCGCCCGGTGTGCCGGACGGCCTGCCGCGTACTGAAGGCCACGGAGATCCGCCGCTCGGCGGGATCGGGCCCGTAGGCGCCGGCCAGCACGCCGGCCACCAGGTCGTCGTAGGAGGTGACGGCGGTACAGGGGCCGTCGGCGGGGCTCATCGGCCCACCACCCGGGGGTGCAGCGCGGAGAGCAGCGTCTCGACGCGCGTACGGGCGCCCGGCCCGGCCGCGTCCCCGGCCATGACGTGCCCGAGGTACTCGTTGTTGCTGCCGGCCGCCTTCACCGTCTTCCCCGGCTCGGCGAGCTGGAGTTCCAGTACGCCGTCCGCCGCGCGCACGGCCTCGCCGCCGTCGATGTCCGCGAGCACGCCCGCCTCCCCCGGTACGAGGAAGCCGATCGCGGCGCTGGCCAGTCCGGTGTCGCGGACGGTCAGGTCGGGCCGGTGACCGAGCGCGACGTCCATGCAGGCGGCGGCCACGTCGATACCGGTGACGTGGCGGATCAGCTCGGTGATGCGGTTGCCGGCGGGCCGCGGGTTGACCTCGACAACGCGCGGCCCGTCGGGCGTCAGCTTGATCTCGGTGTGCCCGACGACGCCGTCCAGCCCGAGCGCCTTGACGGCCTGTACGGCGGTGTCGGCAGCGGCCGCCGCGTCGGCGGCGGAGAGCGCGGCGGGGAACATGTGCCCGGTCTCGATGAAGGCCGGCGCCCCGCCCACGCTCTTGTCGGTCACCCCGACGACGTGCGTGGAGCCGCCGTGCGTCACGGTCTCCACGCTGACCTCGGGCCCGTGCAGCAGCTCTTCGAGCAGGACGACGGGGGCCCGGCGCTGGCCGCGCGCGTTGACGGGGAAGTCCTCGACCGCGCGGTAGGCGCGCTGCAGCTCCGCCTCGTCCTCAACCTTGCGTACGAACATCCCGGCGCACAGGTCCACGGGCTTGAGCACCAGCGGGTAGCCGATCCCGGCGGCGGCCGCGGCCGCTTCGGACCGGTCGGCGCAGACCGCGAACCGCGGCTGGGGCAGCCCGGCGTCCGCGAGCACCCGCCGGGTGGCGTCCTTGCGGCAGGCGGTCTCGACCGCTTCCGGCGCAGGGCCCGGCAGGCCGAGGTGGCCGGCGATCCGGGCGACGGTCGGCAGGTAGTAGTCGCACGAGGTGAGCACGCCGTCGAAGCCCAGCGCGGCGTGCAGCCGCTCGGCGTACGGCAGCAGCGTGTCCAGGTCGTTGGTGTCGGCGGTCAGCACATTGCGGGCGCCGAGCAGCGGGTGTGCCGTGCCCTCGGGCGCGCTGCGCAGGTAGTGGTGCAGGTCCCGGGTGAGGAACGTGAACTCGTGTCCGCCCTCGCGGATCGCGTGTGGCAGCAGCCTGCTCATTGCCCCGACCCAGCTCTCGACCATCAGCAGATGAGCCACGATTCCCCTTCTCCGGACGCGAGTTGCGGACGACCGGCCGGCCGGCGGCCCGTCTTCCGAGGGGCCTCCGGCTTGACCGACCCACACTGTAAACGATAATCATTTTCAAGTCACCTCATTGCACGGTGTTCCCGCCACTGCCCCGAATGCGAGCTCTGTGATCACCGCCGCCCGCCGTCCCGCCCTGCTCTGCGCCCTCGCGGCCACCGCCGCCACGCTGCTCCCCGCGGCGCCCGCGCACGCCGCCGCTCCCCCGGCCCCCGCGCTGCACTTCGGCGCCTGCCCCGACTCCGTGCCGGACCCGCCCACCCCCGACCGCGTCGAGTGCGGCGAGCTGAGCGTCCCGCTGGACCGGAACCATCCCGAGGACCGGCACATCGGCATCGCGGTCTCCCGCGTACCGGCCTCCGGCACACCGGACGAGCGGCGCGGCGTCCTGCTCGTGAACCCGGGCGGCCCCGGCGGCTCCGGGCTCCCGTACGCCGTCACCAAGCGCGCCAAACTCCCCGAGCGCGTGCGGCGTGCGTACGACGTGATCGGCTTCGACCCGCGCGGCACGGGACGCAGCGCGCCCGCGGACTGCGGCCCCATGGGCGGCCTCTTCGACGCGCCGAGCCGGGACCCGGTGCCGAAGACCCCCGCCGCCGAGCGCGCTCACCTCGACTCCCTGCGCCGCACGGCCGACGACTGCGCCACGGGCGTCGGCGCCGCCCTCCCGCACCTCTCGACCACCGCGACCGCGTACGACATGGACGCGATACGCGCGGCCCTCGGCGAGCGGGTGATCGGCTACCTCGGTGTGTCCTACGGCAGCTACCTCGGCGCGGCCTACGCCGCCCACTTCCCGCACCGCGTCGGCCGGATGGTGCTGGACAGCGTCGTCGGGCCCGAGGACTGGTACGACTTCGACCTCCGGCAGAGCCGGGCTCTGCTGCGCCAGCGGAACACCTTCTTCGGCTGGGCCGCCGCGCACGAGAAGCGCTTTGGGCTGGGCGGCAGCGCCGCGGCCGTCCGCGCCGCCTACCAGCGCACCCGCGACGGCCTCGCGGACCGCCCCGTCGACGGCTTCGGCGCCGCGGAGTTCGACCGCACCGTCTACCGGGCGCTCGGCCGCACCGAACGCTGGGCGGGCCTGGCCGACGGCATGCGTACGTACCTACGGGACGGTACCGTCGCGGCGCTGCGCCCGGCCGACCCCTTCGACGGCGCGGCATCCCGTACGTACGAGGCCGCCAACCGCACCGTCAAGTGCGCGGACGGGCCCGGGCCCACGCCCGCGCGAGTGACCGCCGACATCCGGCGGATGCGGCGGCTCGACCCGCAGCCGGTGCTCACCGGCATGGAGGCCTCGGTGTGCGCGTACTGGCACCACAGGCCCGCCCACCGCACGGCGCTCGGCAGCCCCGCCGCGCCCCCGGTCCTGCTGATCGCCTCCGCACACGACCCGGTCACGCCGATAACCGGCGCCCGCGACCTGAAGCGGCGGCTGCCCGGCTCCCGCCTGGTCACCCTGCACGACGACTACTCCCACGGCGTGTTCGCCAGCCGCGGCAACGGCTGCGTCGACGGCACGGCGGCGGCCTACCTGGTGGACGGGGCCGTGCCGGCGGCCGACGTGCACTGCGCCGGCCCCGGCCTGCCGACACCCTGACTCCCGGAGAGCGCAAAGGAGTTAGGTATACCTATCCCTGCCGGTCACCGATGTCTCCGTGCCGCCCCACCGGGCAGGCTGGCCACCTCTTCCGGAGAGGGCCGGTCCGGATGTGCACTTCGGAGGCGGGATCCATGTTGGAGTCGGAGAACTGCGACCGGGTCGCCCTGGCCGGGCGGGACGTGGCGCTCGCGGAGGTCGAGTACCTGCTGCGGCACCGGCGACTGGTGACGGTGACGGGGCCCGGCGGCGTCGGCAAGAGCGCGCTCGCCGGAGCGCTGGCGCGCCGGCCGGGACTCGGCCCGGAGGTGATCGTGGCCCGTACCGACCTCGCGCCGCTCGCCGACCCCGGGCTCGTGCCGCACTGGCTGGCCCGCGCGCTGGGCATGGACGGTCCCGCGGGAAGGCCCCAACTCGCCGCGCTGGCCGAGGCGTTGGGGGACACCCCGGCGCTGCTGGTCGTGGACACCTGCGAACACCTGGCCGGGCGGTGCACCGAGGTCCTCACCGCGCTCGTCAGCGCCTGCCCCCGCCTGCACGTGCTGGCCACCAGCCGGACCCCGCTGCGTACCCCGGGCCTGTATCCGCTGTCCCCCGTACCGCTCGATGTCGCGACCGGCCTGTTCGCGGCGTACGCCCGGCAGCTGGACACCGAGGAGGCGGCGCCCGACGCGGTCCGGCGGATCTGCGCACTGCTGGACGGCCTGCCGCTCGCCGTGCGGATCGCCGCGGACCAGCTCGCGCACCGCTCCGCCGCCGACGTGCTCTCCTGCTTCGCCCGGCCCGAGGCCGCGCTCGACCTGCCGGCCACCGCGCCCGGCCTGCCCGGCCGCCAGCGTTCGCTGCGCGAATCCCTCAGCTGGAGCCTGCGGCTGTGCACGGCCGAGGAGCGGCTGCTCTGGGCGCGGCTCAGCGTCTTCCCCGGCAGCTTCGAGCTGGCGCACGCAGTGGAGATCTGCGGCGACGCGCAGCTGCCGCCCGGCCCGCTCGTCGCGGCCTTCACCGGGCTGGCCTGGCAGTCGCTGATCGAGCCGTACCCGGACAAGGAGGAGGGCACGGCCTTCCGGATGCCGCGCGCCACCCGGGCCTACGGGCGGCAACGGCTGCGTCTGTCGGGAGAGGAGCGGACGCTGTTGAACCGCTTCCTGACCTGGACGCTGCGCGAATCCTGATGTCCGGCGCACATGTTTGACCAGCTTCTTCCTCAGGGAATTCGCCATATGCACACCTCGTGCATCGAATGCTCACTAGGCTGTTCCGCTCCAGCCGCCGCTCTGCGGGCAGGTACCGCCATGCCGAAGCTTCCTCCGGCCGGACGCGTCAGTACCGTTCCGGCCGCACCGCCGTCCGGCACTTCCGTGAGGCTGGTTCGAGGAACGTTTTTCCCACTGGCGCTGGCCATGGTCTGCGCCCTCCTGGGACGGGCCATCGGCCTCCCGCAGCTCTTCCTGCCCCTGATGCCCGCCGTCGCGGCACTGCCCGCGGTCGGGCGGACGGGCGGGCGCTATGTGCTGAGCGCGGGCGCGGCGGCGCTCGGCGGCGTGGCGGTACTGGGCTGGGGCGCCCGGCCGGTGAACGTGGTCGCGGCGCTGGCGGGCGTCCTGACGGTGACCGTGCTGACCCGCACCGCCGCCCGCCGCAGCCGCCGCCAGGAGTCCAAGCTCGCCCGCCTCGGCCGGCTGGCCCAGGTGGCCCAGGCGGCGGTGCTGCCCCGGCCGCCCGAGTCGGTGGGCGGGGTGCGGCTGGACGCGCGGTACCTCGCGGCCACCCCCGGTGCCACGGTCGGCGGCGACATCTGCGGCGCCGAGCGCACCCGCTTCGGGGTGCGGCTGCTCATCGGCGACGTGTCGGGCAAGGGCCTGGACGTGGTCGCCACGGCCGCCGAGACGCTGCACATCTGGCGGGAGCTCGCGCACCACGAGAGCAGCCTCGCGGGCATCGCGCTGCGCATGGACACCGCCGTCACCCGCATCCACCACCACGACGGGTTCGTCACCGCGCTGCTGATCAATGTGTACGACGACGGCCGGGTGGAGCTGCTGAGCTGCGGCCATCCACCGCCGCTCCTGGTACGCGGCGGCCGGGCTTCCTGGCTCGCCGGGCTGGACGCGACGGCCCCGCTCGGGCTGATGCGGATGGTGCAGGACCGGTGCCCGACCGCGGTCGTGCGGCCGGCGCCGGACGACTGGCTGCTGCTGTGCACGGACGGGGTGGCCGAATGCCGCAACGGCGACGGCGAGTTCTACCCCCTCGCCGAGCGCCTCACGGCGTTCTGCGACCGCGAGCCGACCGTCGTCCTGGACACGCTCGAAGCCGACCTGGCCCGCTACCGCGACGGCGCCTCCCGGGACGACGCGATGATGCTCCTCATCCGCCCGCCGACCCGGCAGCGCTCCGGCTGAGCCGCGGCCGCCGGGCTCCCCACGAAAGTACTCAGTCGGACTCCGGCGGCGGGGGCGGCGTGGGCGCGCCGGCCGGCGGCGCGATCTTCGCGTGAGCGGTCGTGCCGGTCCTGCCGGTCGTCGGGGCCGCGGCCGCCGGGGCTTCCGTACGGGGCAGTACGGCATCCCGGCGCGCGCCCGGATCCCAGCCGGTCTCCACCACCCGCTTCTGCACGAGCACGGCGCCGCCCAGCACCACCGCGCCGATGGCCAGCATCAGCACGACGGCGCCCGCGCCGCCCGGCTTGGCCGCGTTGCCGATCAGCGAGCCGAACCAGCCGAAGTCCGCGTCCCCGAAGGTGGTGTTCTCCTCGCCGAACGCGCCGAGCACCTTCAGGAGCAGCGCGGGCAGGAAGGTGATGAGGACGCCGTTGACGAAGGCGCCGACGGCCGCGCCGCGCCGGCCGCCCGTCGCGTTGCCGTAGACGCCGGCCGCGCCACCGGTGAAGAAGTGCGGCACCAGCCCCGGCAGGACCAGCGCGAGGCCGAACCACGGGTGGAAGAGCGCGGAGAGCAGCCCGAGGCTGACCAGGCCGCCGAGGAAGCTGCAGAGGAAGCCGATGAGGACAGCGTTCTGCGCGTACGGGAAGACGATCGGCGCGTCCAGCGACGGCACCGCGCCGGGCACCACCTTCCTGGCGATGCCCTGGAACGCCGGGACCAGCTCGCCCAGGATCGTCCGCACGCCGAACAGGATGATCGCGACGGCGATGCCGAACTGCAGGCCCTGCATGACGGACTGCATCACGTAGTTGCCGAGGCCGGTGGCGGCCGCGCCGCCGTCGCCCGCGAACGCCTTGAACGCGGTCTCCCGGCCGGCCCTGGCCAGGAAGAGGACCGCCATGATCACGTAGATCAGGACCATGGACAGCGCGGTGGCGACCATCGAGTCCCGCAGGAAGCGCAGCCCCTCGGGCAGCTTCATGTCCTCCGTACTGCGGCTGCGCCGGCCGACCAGCTGCCCGGCCGCGCCCGCCGCGACGTACCCGGCGGTGCCGAAGTGGCCGATGGCGATCGTGTTGTCGCCGGTGATGCGCTTGGTCCACGGGTGCGCGAAGGCCGGCATGGAGACCAGCAGGATGCCCAGCAGCACGCCGCCGACCAGCACCACGACGGCCGAGGACTGGCCGGCGGTGGCCAGCACCACGGTCAGCAGCGTCGCCATGAACAGCATGTGGTGGCCGGTCAGGAAGACGTACCGCAGCGGCGTGAAGCGGGCCAGCAGCAGGCTGACCCCGAAGCCGACGATCATCAGCCAGGCGACCCGGGCGCCGAACTGCGCCTGCGCGATGCCGACGATCGCCTCGTTGGTCGGGATGACGCCGTGCGCGCCGGTCGCGCCCTGGATCATCTCGCCCAGCGGGGCGAGGGCCGTGACGACCAGATTGGCGCCGGCCCCGATCAGCAGGAAGCCCAGCGTCGCCTTGAGGGCGCCGCCGACGATCTGCCCTGCGGACCTGCGCAGGGCGATCAGGCCGGTGGCCGTGATCAGGCCGACCAGGTACGCCGGCTGGCTGAGGACCTCGTTGACCAGGAATTCGGCGATCGATACGAGCCAGTGCATGGAGATGGTGCGCCCTTCGTTACTGGACGTCGTAGGTGTCTCGGAGGATGCGGTCGACCTCACCCGTACTGGTGAAGTTCTCGACGACCTTCACCGGGACGCCGACGTCGCCGAGCGTCCGGGCGATCTCGCCCGAGGTGAGGATGGCGACGGCCTCGCCGGCCTTGCCCTTGGCGGAGATGGTGTCGGTCGCCTCGACGGTGACGTACTTCGTCCAGCCCCAGCGGTCGAGCACCTGCTCCAGGGTGTTCTTCAGGAAGAGGCTGGTGCCCAGGCCGTTGCCGCAGACGGTGAGGATCTTGTGCGCGGACCCGCCGCCGGCCTGCCGTTCCGCCGGCTCCGCCGGCGCGTCCCGGCCCGCCAGCACCGCGTGCACCGCCTCCGGCGTCCGGGCCTCGCGCAGCGCCCGCTCGGTCTCCGGGTCCGCGAGCAGCCGCGCGAGCGCCGCCATCGCCTCCGTGTGCGCCCCGGAGTCCTTCGCCGCGAGCGCGACGACCAGGCTCACCGGGTCGTTCGACTCGTGCCCGAACTCCACCGGCTCGGCCAGCCGGACCCAGGACATGCCGGTCCTCAGGACCGCGGGCGAGGGGCGGGCGTGCGCGAAGGCGAAGCCGGGCGCGATGACGATGTACGGACCGTTCTCCTCGACGTTCTCGATCATTTCCGTGGTGTACTCACCGGTACTGGTACCGGTCGCGACCATGAGGTCGCCGGCGGCCCGTACCGCCGCTTGCCAGTCCGCCGCCGCCACGTCCAGCCGCACGGCCTCGGCGGGGATCAGTTCGCTCAGTGTCGGCATGGACGGGATCGTCGCACGAAAACGCTTGCCTGGATATGCGCGGTGCGGCGCCGGAAGGGATCATCGGAACATGAACGTGAGGATGCGGGTCGCCCAGCAGGAGGAAGCCGACGAACTGCTCGGCCGCAGTCCGCTCGCCGCGCTGGTGGGCATGCTGCTGGACCAGCAGGTGCCGATGGAGTGGGCGTTCACCGGTCCGTACACCATCGCCCGGCGGATGGCCGGGGACGACCTGGACGCGCAGGCCATCGCGGCGCAGGACCCGGAGGCGTTCGAGGAGCTGCTGGCCCGCAAGCCGGCCGTGCACCGCTATCCGCGGTCGATGGCCAAGCGGGTGCAGCAGCTGTGCCAGTACCTCGTCACGCACTACGACGGGGACGCCGAGGCCGTGTGGCGGGACGCCGAAACCGGCGCCGAGCTGCTGAAACGCCTCAACGACCTGCCCGGCTTCGGCAAGCAGAAGGCACAGATCTTCCTGGCCCTCCTCGGCAAGCAGTTCGGCGTGCGCCCCGAGGGCTGGCGCGAGGCCGCGGGGCCGTACGGCGAGGAGGGCTCGCACCGCTCGGTCGCCGACATCACGGGCCCCGAGTCGCTGGCCGAGGTCCGGGCGTACAAGCAGCAGATGAAGCGGGCGGCGAAGAAGGCGGCCGGCAAGTAGGGCCGCGCGGCCCGCCGCCCGGGGCGTGCGCGCTCAGCCCTCCGAAGGGGCGGCCACCCGCGCCGCCCACCGCTGTTCGACGCCCGACAGCCGCCAGTAGGCGATCGCCGCCGCCCAGACGACGACGAAGAGGCCGACGATGAGGTAGCCGACGTTGTCCAGGTCCAGGCCGGAGATCCGGTCGGTGACCGCGTCCTTCAGGCCGAGCTTGTCGTGCAGCACGGTCACCAGCTCGATGGTGCCGATGAAGAGGGCCACGGCGATGGACAGGCCGGTGATCGTGAGGTTGTAGTAGACCTTGCGCACCGGGTTGGAGAACGCCCACTGGTACGCGAAGTTCATGAACGTGCCGTCGAGGGTGTCGAAGAGGCTCATCCCGGCCGCGAACAGCAGCGGCAGGCACAGGACCGCGTACCAGGGCAGCCCGGACGCGGCGCCGCTGCCCGCCATCACCATCAGCGTCACCTCGGTCGCGGTGTCGAAGCCGAGGCCGAGGAGCAGCCCGATCGGGTACATCTGGCCCGGCCGCGTGATGGTCCTGGTGAACCGGCCGAGCACCCGGTTCATGAAGCCGCGCGAGTCCAGCTGCCGCTCCAGCTCCGACTCGTCGTACTCCCCGGCCCGCATGGCGCGGAAGACCCGCCAGATGCCGGCCAGCGCGATCAGGTTGAGGGCGGCGATGAGGTAGAGGAAGGCCCCGGAGACGGTGGTGCCGACCGTGCCGAGCACCTGGTGCGTACGGGAGCCCTCGTCCATCAGGGTCCCCGCGAGCGCCGCGCCGCCCGAGACCAGCGCGGCCATCAGCACGACCATGCTGGAGTGGCCGAGCGCGAACCAGAAGCCCACCGAGACCGGCCGCTTCCCGTCGGCCATGAGCTTGCGGGTGGTGTTGTCGATCGCGGCGATGTGGTCCGCGTCGAACGCGTGCCGCATGCCGAGGGTGTACGCGGTGACGCCCAGGCCCACGCCGAACACCTGTGTGCCGACGGTGTAGTGGCCGGGCACGACGAGCAGGAACAGCACACCGAACGCGACGATGTGCAAAGCGGCTATGACCGCCAGCAGGCCGGCCGTACGGACGGTGTCGCGCCGCTGCCAGCGGAACTGCGACAGATCGGCGGACGTGGGGGTATGAGTGGGCACGGTCATCCGGCCATCACGCTCCAGCACCTCGTGGAATCAGTTCGTGAGATGCCGTGGCCGGTCTCCTGGCTTACGAGGATCTCCTCCCCGCTCGTCAAGAGCGTGGAGGAGGACGCGCCCGCCCCGGCCTTCCCGTCCGCACTCCGCGGTCAGTGGCCCCCCGTACGTACGCGGTGCACGCACGGGGAATGGGTCGGTAGCTCCCCGATCACAGTGGCGAGGGCCGCTCCGGAATCGGACCCGTAGGTCTTCACCGGTCTTCCCGAGCACCACGGCCCGGCCACTCTAACCTCCCCCGTCCCGCCGCCGGGCGGTGTCCTCGGCCATCGGCTCTACGGCAACCGGGTCCGCCGCCGCCCAGTCGCCCAGCAGCCGCAGCGATTCCGCCGAGGCCGAGCCCGGCTCCGCGTGGTAGACGATCAGCTGCTGGTCCGGGTCGGCGGGCAGCCGCAGCGTCTCGTACGACAGGGTCAGCGGCCCGACGACCGGGTGGTGCAGCCGCTTCACGCCGAAGCCCTTGTCCTGCACGTCGTGCGTGGCCCACAGCTGCCGGAACTCCTCGCTCTTGACCGACAGCTCCCCGATCAGCGAGGCGAGCAGCGGGTCGTCGGGATGGCAGCCCGCGTCCAGGCGGAGGTAGGAGACGATGTCGGCGGCCTTGCTCTCCCAGTCGACGTAGAGCTCGCGCGCTGCCGGGTCCAGGAAGACCTGCCAGGCGATGTTCCGCTGCTCGGGCGGGAGCGCGGCGTAGTCGCCGAGCAGGGCGCACGCCATGCGGTTCCAGCCGATGACGTCCAGGCGGCGGCCCGCGACATACGCCGGAATCCCCTCCATCGCGTCCAGCAGCTGCTGCAGCGCGGGCCGCACCCGCTGCGGCCGCCCGGCGCCGCGCGAGCGCTTGGCCTTCGGCTTGACCAGGTGATTGAGGTGGGCCCGCTCGGCCTCGTTGAGCCGCAGGGCGCCGGCGATCGCGTCCAGTACGGCCGTGGAGACGTTCTGGCCGTGGCCCTGTTCGAGCCGTACGTAATACGCGACGCTCACCCCGGCCAGCTGCGCGAGCTCCTCCCGCCGCAGGCCCGGCACCCGGCGCCGCCCGCTGGGCCGCGGCAGTCCGACGTCCTCGGGCTGCAGACGCGCGCGGCGGGTGCGCAGAAACTCGCTCAATTCGGTGCGCTGGTCCATAGGCCCAGTATCCGGCCCGCCGCGTCCGTACGGGCCGGCCGAGCGGGCGTGAGGGTGCCACTACCAGTGGTACCAACCGCGTGCGTACGAAAACGGGGGCTCTGGCTCCGCTTCTCGTCCCGACGCAGCCTTGATGGCATGACACACACCTCTGTCACCGCGTATGCAGCACCCGCGCCCAAGGCACCGCTTGAGCGCACCACCATTCCGCGCCGTGAGCTCGGCGCGCACGACATCGAGATCGACATCAAGTACGCGGGGATCTGCCACTCCGACATCCACCAGGTGGACGAGGACTGGGGCCAGGCCATCTTCCCGATGGTCCCGGGCCACGAGATCGCCGGCGTGGTCTCCGCAGTGGGCCCCGAGGTCACCCGCCACCAGGTCGGCGACCGGGTCGGCGTCGGCTGCATGGTCGACTCCTGCCGGGAGTGCGACAACTGCAAGGCCGGTCTGGAGCAGCACTGCACCGGCACGGGCAACGTACAGACGTACAACGCCATCGGCCGGGACGGCGAGCCGACCTATGGCGGCTACTCGACCCACGTCGTGGTCTCCGAGGACTTCGCCCTCCGCATCCCCGAGGGCATCGGCCTGGACGCCGCCGCGCCGCTGCTGTGCGCGGGCATCACCGTGTACTCGCCGCTCTCCCGCTGGGGCGCGGGCCCCGGCAAGAAGGTCGCGGTCGTCGGCCTGGGCGGCCTCGGCCACATGGCCGTGAAGATCGCCCATGCCATGGGCGCCGAGGTCACCGTGCTCAGCCAGTCGCTCCGCAAGAAGGACGACGGGCTGAAGCTGGGCGCGAGCCACTACTACGCGACCTCCGACCCGGCCACCTTCCAGGAGCTGACGGGCCGCTTCGACCTGATCATCAACACCGTCTCCGCCGACCTGGACGTGGACGCCTACCTCTCGCTGCTCCGCGTGCACGGCACGATGGTGCAGGTCGGCGCGCCCGAGGGCGCGCTCGGCCTCTCGCCGTTCTCCCTGCTGGGCGGCAGCAAGGCGATGGCCGGTTCGATGATCGGCGGCATCCCCGAGACCCAGGAGATGCTGGACTTCTGCGCCGCGCACGGGATCGGCGCGGAGATCGAGGTGATCTCCGCCGAGCAGATCAACGACGCGTACCGCCGGGTGCAGGCGAGCGACGTCCGCTACCGCTTCGTGATCGACACCTCGACGATGTGATCAGTACCGCTCGCGCCCAGGGCCGAGCGGCGCGCGGAGCCGGGTGGCTGTTTCAGCTGCCCGGCTCCGCCGCATTTAGCGGCAGGTGGGTGGCATTAGCCGGACGTTAGTGGACCAATAGCCCACCCGGGCAGAGTGGATGTCGTGCCGGAGGGACCAGCCGGCCGCCTCACCACCAGCCGTCGCAGTCACCACTCACGGGGGAACCCACCATGTCGAAGAAGACCTCGAAGAAGACCGTCAAGGCCGCCGTCGCCTCCCTCATCGCCGTCGGCGCGCTGGCCGCCACCGCCGGCCCGGCCCTCGCCCAGTCCGCGCGGCCGGCCGCCGCCCGGCCCGCGCCCTGCACGGCATCGGCGCTGAAGTTCGAGGCCGGCACCGTCAGCCGCCCGATCAACCACGTCCTGATCAAGGCCACCAACACCTCGAAGAAGACCTGCGACTTCTCGGCCGAGACCTACCCCCTCCTGCGGCTCCACAAGGACCAGCAGGCGGTCACCCCGGTCGTCGACGGCTCCGAGCCGCAGGCCGTGGTCACCCTCGCCCCCGGCGAGACCGCCTACGCGGGTCTGACCCTCTCCGCCGCCGACTCGTCGGAGAAGGGCTTCAAGACCGGCAGCATCGAGGTGGCGGTCGCCAAGGACGTCGCCCTGAAGTCCGTCACCGTCAAGGGTGGCCCGGTCTTCATCCAGCCCGGTGCCGCCAAGGTGACGTACTGGCAGGACAACCCGGCCGACGCGCTGGTGTGGTGACGCACTCCCGGCGGGCCGGTCTCCACCGGCCCGCCGTGCCGTACTCGGGCGGCGCCGGGGTATTGCTCCCTGTACGCCGTATACACCCCGTTCGTACCCGTGCGACATGGCTGCGCCCGAGGCCGGGTGACCGGTAGGCTTTCCGTGTGATCTTCAAGCGCATCGGAAATGGGCGGCCGTACCCCGATCACGGCCGGGAGAGCACCCGCCAGTGGGCGGATGTGGCCCCGCGCCCGGTACGCCTTGACCAGTTGGTCACCACCAAGCAGCAGCTCGATCTGGAGACGCTGCTCGCGGAGGACTCGACCTTCTACGGCGACCTGTTCGCGCACGTCGTGAAGTGGCAGGGCGACCTGTACCTGGAGGACGGACTGCACCGCGCGGTCCGGGCCGCGCTCCAGCAGCGCCAGGTACTCCACGCCCGCGTCCTGGAACTGGACTGAGACCCGCCACTAAGAGCCTGTGTCCAAGGGCTGATCGAGAGCCGCTCGACGCCCGAATCGAGGGCCCGAGCCTCACACGGCGTGGCGACGACGCCCGGTATTGGCCCTTTCGGGTCAGGTCTCGCGCCACGAACAGATCATTTAATAGGCAGAGCGCGGCAGCCGCACTACGCTGCGGACATGAGCATGCTGACGCCCCCCGGCATGGGCGGTAAGAAGTACCGCATCACGGGCGACAGGTATCCGCGGATGCGCCGTCCCCGTCGTGAGCGCAGGATCGTTGTGGCAGTCGTCGCCTCGGCCTGCGTACTGGGCGTGGGCGCCTGGGGCGCCGTACAGCTCATCGACGTCTTCACCGGGCAGGGCGGCACCGCGCAGGCCGCGCAGGAGAAGCCCAAGTGCCCGTCCGGGCAGGACGGCGGCAAGCCGCAGCACACCGCGAAGCCGCTGCCCGAGCCGAAGACGATCAAGGTCAACGTGTTCAACGCGACCACCCGCAGCGGGCTCGCCAAGGACACCGCCGACGCGCTCAAGAAGCGCGGCTTCACGATCGGCGAGGTGGGCAACGCGCCCGCCGCCTACGACAAGAAGGTCAAGGGCACCGCCGTACTGCTCGGCGCGCCGGCCGCGGCGGACGGCTCCTTCAAGGTGCTGGGCACGCAGGTGTCCGGGGCCCAGCGCAAGACCGACGCCCGCAAGGGCGGCGTCGTCGACCTGATCATCGGCGACAAGTACAAGGACCTGGCGAAGGAGAAGGACGCCAAGGCCGCGCTCGCCGCGCTGACCGCCCCGCCGAAGGAGAAGCCGGACACGCCGCAGTGCTGAGCACCACCGGCGCGCCGACCGCTCCATAGGGCGCCGATCACCCTGTCGGGATCAGCGGCCCCTTCGTACGCTCAGCCGGCCGTCCCGTACATGCGGTCGCCCGCGTCGCCCAGCCCGGGGACGATGTAGCGGTCCTCGTTCAGCCGCTCGTCGACCGCGGCGGTGACCAGCGTCACCGGCGTCCCCGCCAGCTCCCGCTCCATGACCTCCACGCCCTCGGGCGCGGCCAGCAGGCACAGCGCGGTCACGTCGTCGGCGCCGCGCTTGATCAGTTCCTTGATCGCCGCGACCAGCGTGCCGCCCGTGGCGAGCATCGGGTCCACGACGTAGACCTGGCGCCCGGAGAGGTCCTCCGGCATCCGGGTGGCGTACGTCTGTGCCTCGTACGTCTCCTCGTTGCGGACCATGCCCATGAAGCCGACCTCGGCCGTCGGCAGCAGCCGCACCATGCCGTCCAGCATCCCCAGACCGGCCCGCAGGATCGGCACGACCATCGGGCGGGGGTGGGAGAGCCGGACGCCGGTGGTCGCCGTCACCGGGGTCTCGATGTCGACCTGCTCGGTGCGCACATCGCGGGTCGCCTCGTACGCGAGCAGGGTGACCAGCTCGTCGGCGAGGCGCCGGAAGGTCGGGGAGTCGGTGCGCTTGTCGCGCAGCGTGGTGAGTTTGTGCGCCACCAGCGGGTGGTCGACGACGTGGATCCGCATGACATCGACAGTAACCGAGGCCGGGCCCCCGAAGCGCCCGCCGGTGGGCGCGCGACCTCGCCGTACGAAGATCAGCCATCCACGGACCACCCCTCGGCCAACGTCAACCAAGTCGCATCAACCCACCACTTAGGGGGAAAGTGGGCACAGACGCCCGGATCGCCGGCCGGCCTCCGGGCGAGAACCTCGGCCCGAGGCGGTGTCGCTCATGCCCGACCAGAAGAATCGTCAGGACGCCCGGCAGAACCGTCAGAACCGGCAGGACACCCGGCAGAGCAGGCCGGACGCACGCCAGAACCGTGCGGAAGCGCGCAGGCCCGGCGCCGCGCACGGCGCGGCGAGAAGCGAGGGCGGCGGCCCCAGACCCGACCACCCGGCGGACCGGGAAGAGGAGGAGCCGGCGGCCGGCGGGACCACCGAGTCCGACGCGGCGCGCCGACGCCGGCGGGCGCAGTTCCTCCGTGAGCTGAACGAGGCCAAGGAGCTGCGCGACCGCGTGCAGCCGCGCCGCGCACGTGCCGCCCGGATGCGGCAGGCGATGCGCATGCGGACGTTCCGCTGGTGACACGAACGTCCTGGCGACCGTCCTCGCGGCTGCCCCACTGATGAGGCGCCCGCAGCCCGTCCGGATGAGGCGTACGCGCCCCGTCCGGACGGGCTGCGGAGCGGAATCCGACCCCCGTCCGGCCCCCGTCCGGCCCCCACGCGGACCGGATCTCGCAGAACCCGCGCACGACGCAGCGCCGAAGACCCCGCGCGAACGCGTTGTTTCTGCCACGATTCCGATGGGGCGGGGACTCCGGGCGCACGCGCGTCCGCCCTCGCCCGGCCCGGATACGCCTCTGACCAGTGGGAGAGTCACGGTGTACTTCGCCGCACTGCTCGCGCGCACCGAAGACGGGTGGGAAGCGAGCGATACAGAGCTCGACGATGTGGAGACGCTTGCCGACCTGGCCGACCTGGCCCGGCAGGCGGCGGTCGACGACGACACGGTGGTGGCGTTGATCGAGCAGGAGGACGCGTGGTTCGGCGTCGTCCGGGTGGACGGCGAGGACGACCCCCGCGTCTTCATCTCGAACGCCGCCGCCGCGTCCCGTAGCTCGTACGGCGCCATGCTGGCCGACGAGCTGCTCGGCCGCGACGACGAGGAGCAGGAGGATCTCGACGGTCTGACCAACCTGGACGGTACGGAGGACGGTGAGCCCGAGGGCGCTGAGGACGAGCCGGAGGCCGCCGCTGACGACCCGGCGCCGGCCGGCCCGCTCGGCGATGTCGAGCTCCTCGACGACCTCGGCGTCAGCGCCAAGGAGCTGCTGTCCTTCGACAACCACGGCGACGCGCTGAGCGGGATCGCCGACGCGCTCGGCTGCACGGAGGTCCTGGAGGCGGTGCGGTGACGGCCGGGGAGCGGCGCACCGCGGGCCGCTCCCCGTCCGCCCGCCGCGGGCCGGCGTCCACCGGTCCCGGACACTGTTCCCATGACCGACGCACAGCCCGCCGCGGCCCCGGCGGACCCCGCACCCGATCCGTTGCGCGACCCGTGGGCCGCGCCCATGCGGCAGGCCCTGGCCGAGGCCGCGCTCGCCCCCGGGACCGGTGACGTCCCGGTGGGCGCCGTCGTGCTGTCCGCGGACGGCCGGGTGATCGGCACGGGCCACAACGCACGCGAGGCCACCGGCGACCCGACGGCGCACGCCGAGGTCCTCGCCATCCGGGCGGCGGCCGACACGATCCAAAAGGAAGCATCGCGCGGCGATTCCGGCCGGGGCGGTGGCGGGCGACGGGCGGGCGAATGGCGGCTCACCGGCTGCACCCTCGTCGTCACGCTCGAACCCTGCACGATGTGCGCGGGCGCGATCGTGCTCTCCCGGGTGGACCGGGTCGTGTACGGCGCCCGCGACGAGAAGGCGGGCGCGGCCGGCTCCCTGTGGGACGTCGTACGTGACCGACGCCTCAACCACCGTCCCGAGGTCATCACCGACGTCCTGGCCGACGACTGCGCGGCACTCCTCACGGACTTCTTCCGCGACCGCTGAGGGCGCGCCGCGCGCCTTATGGACCGCCACCCGGCCCCTTTCGCGCGGCTCGGAACCCCGTTCCCACGCCGCTCCCCCGGAACCGATTTCGGCGCACGGCCCCCCTTGGGCTAAGCTCTATCTCGGTAGCGTGTCCGAGCGGCCGAAGGAGCGCGCCTCGAAAGCGCGTGAGGGGGCAACTCCTCCGTGGGTTCAAATCCCACCGCTACCGCTCGCACGAAGGGCCCGACTCTGATGAGTCGGGCCCTTCGTCCGTTCCGGGCCTCATGGCCCGCACCGCGGCCGGGAGGAAAGCGGTACGGACCCCGCAGCGAGGTCCCGGTCCCCACCCCGCGGACTCCTGCCGAATCCGCCGGGCTCACCGTCCAGCGTGCAGCCGTACCCCCGGTCCAACGGGGCGCCGAACGACCCGGATTGGCGGGACTTTCGTCCATAAGGGCGGCGTGAGTCCGGGGACGGCGGAGACGGCACGGGCGCCGGAACGGCCGGAGCCGACCCGGGCACGGCTGCTGCCGTGGGGCCGGTGTGGTTAAACTCGCCCGACTGCACCGGGCAGGAGCCGCCGGTTAGGGCCGTAGGGGAGACGGGGACGCATGGTGGAAACGAAGAAGATCGCGCTGTACGTGGTCGTCGTCTTCGTCCTGTACACGATCGTCACGTCCCCGACGCGGGCCGCCGACCTCGTGCAAATAGGGTTCGAGGGTATTTCGGACGCCGCACAGGGCGTGGGCCAGTTCATGACCTCACTGATTTCATGACCTCACCTTTCATGACCTCACTGATCAAGTAGTCGCACCACCGCTCCGCAGACCTGTCGACAGCAGAAACGATTCCCCCCGTTCCGCACCCTGGAGGCCGCCCGTGATCCGCCACCTGGTCCTTTTCAAGCTCAACGACGGCGTCGAGCGCGACGAGCCGCGCGTCGCGGCCGGCGTGAAGGCCTTCCAGGAGCTCGGCGACCTCATCCCCGAGCTGGAGTTCTGGGAGTGCGGCTGGAACGTCACCGACCGCCCGATCGCCTACGACTTCGCGATCAACTCGGCCGTCGCCGACAAGGACGCCCTCACGCGCTACCTGGAGCACCCCGCCCACCAGGCGGGTGTCCAGCAGTGGGCGGAGTTCGCCACCTGGGTGATCGCCGACTACGAGATCTGAGCGCCGTCCGGCCCCGGCCGGACCGCGATACGGCGGTTGCCGCGCGCCCGAGCGCCCGGCGGCACCGCCCCGGCCCCCTCCGGGCCGAACAGCCCCTCGCCCCTGCGGGCGGGGGGTTTCTTCATGCCCGCCCACCCGCCGGCGGCCCGAGAAAGGCGCCTCCCGCCCCCTCCGTACCGCCCCCTCGACGCCCACCCACCACCGCCAACTGCCCTTCAACACGGCAATATGCGGTGCTTGCACACAGTGCACATGTCTTGTGATGCTATGACCGCTTTTGCCCGATGAGTCCGTTACCGCAGACGACTGCGACACCGCATCACCGAAGCACGACCGCGACATCGCATCACCGAAGCAACCGAAGCAACCGAAGCGCGTGACTTACCGACGCACGCGACTTACCGACGCACGTGACTTACTGACGCACTGGAGCGCTGTGAAGGGGAGGCGTGAACCGTGACGGCCCGTACTGCGCCGAAGGCGCCATCCCGCCAGAGCAGGAGTGCGGACACCCGGGCGCTCACGCAAGTCCTCTTCGCCGAGCTGGCCGGCCTGGAGCCGGGCACCCCCCAGCACGGCCGCGTGCGGGACGCGCTGATCGAGGCGAACCTCCCCCTGGTCCGGTACGCGGCGGCACGTTTCCGCAGCCGTAACGAGCCCATGGAGGACGTCATCCAGGTCGGCACGATCGGGCTGATCAACGCGATCGACCGGTTCGACCCGGACCGCGGCGTGCAGTTCCCCACCTTCGCGATGCCGACCGTCGTCGGCGAGATCAAGCGGTACTTCCGCGACAACGTACGGACGGTCCACGTCCCCCGCCGCCTCCACGAGCTCTGGGTACAGGTCAACGGCGCCACCGAGGACCTGACCGTGCTGCACGGCCGGTCCCCCACCACCGCGGAGATCGCCGAGCGCCTGAAGATCGGCGAGGAGGAGGTGCTCGCCTGCCTGGAGGCCGGCCGCTCGTACCACGCGACCTCCCTCGAAGCCGCCCAGGAGGGCGACGGCCTGCCCGGCCTGCTGGACCGCCTGGGGTACGAGGACCCCGAGCTGGCCGGCGTCGAGCACCGCGACCTCGTCCGCCATCTGCTCGTACAGTTGCCCGAACGCGAGCAGCGCATCCTGTTGCTCCGTTACTACAGCAACCTGACGCAGTCCCAGATCAGCGCGGAGCTGGGCGTCTCCCAGATGCACGTCTCCCGACTGCTCTCGCGGAGTTTCGCCCGGCTCAGATCCGCAAACAGGATCGACGCCTAACCGGGACGAGGTACACCCCCCAAGGCCGCGCCCCCGCTTCCTGCAGGGATATGTCGACATGGCGCTACAGCGTGTTGCCGACATGTGACATTCTGCAGGAACCGCGTTTGCCGTGGCGCCGCCTCCGGTATTCAGGTGGAGGCTGAACTCTTTGCTCCGCATGGGGACGAAGAGACGCAGCGGCGACCCGACCGCGACCTCAAGGGGGTGGCATGTCCGTAGAACTGGGCAGCTCGAAGGTGCTTCCCGCACCAGCACCGCACGTGCACGACGACGACGCCCTCAACACCCGTACGCTCTCCCGCTCCCTGTTCTTGCGGCTGGCCACACTCGACAAGGACAGCGTGGAGCGTACGTACGTCCGCGACACGCTCATCGAGCTGAACCTCCCGCTGGTGCGTTACGCCGCTGCCCGCTTCCGCAGCCGTAACGAGCCGATGGAGGACATCGTCCAGGTCGGCACGATCGGCCTGATCAAGGCGATCGACCGGTTCGACTGCGAACGGGGCGTTGAATTCCCGACGTTCGCCATGCCCACGGTCGTCGGCGAGATCAAGCGCTTCTTCCGCGACACGTCCTGGTCCGTACGGGTCCCGCGCCGCCTCCAGGAGCTGCGCCTCGCCCTCACGAAGGCCAGCGACGAGCTGTCCCAGAAGCTCGACCGCTCCCCCACCGTCGCCGAACTCGCCACCTGCCTCGGCGTATCGGAGGAGGACGTCGTCGACGGCCTCGCCGTCGGCAACGCCTACACCGCCTCCTCCCTCGACTCCCCCTCCCCCGAGGACGACGGCGGCGAGGGCTCCCTCGCGGACCGCCTCGGCTACGAGGACACCGCCCTGGAGGGCGTGGAGTACCGCGAGTCCCTCAAGCCGCTGCTCGCCAAACTCCCGCCGCGCGAACGCCAGATCATCATGCTCCGCTTCTTCGCGAACATGACCCAGTCCCAGATCGGCGAGGAGGTCGGCATCTCCCAGATGCACGTCTCGCGCCTCCTCACCCGCACCCTCGCCCAACTCCGTGACGGCCTGACCACGGACTGACGACGCAACGCACCCCCGGGCCCCAGGCGCCACAAGCGATCACCTGGCCCGGGGCTTCGGCATGCGCACCCGCGAACCCGGTACAGCGCACGCGAACACCTCTGTACACCTGACGCCCCGTCACCCACACTGCACCCATGCGACGGACGACAGTTGGCGCATCGGCGGGAGTGCTGCTGTTACTGGGTGGCGTGCTGGCGTACTGCGGCAACACCGAGGGCCCGGGCTACATCGCGGCGGGCACGGCGGACAGCAAGGCCCCGGTGAGGCCCGTGGCCCCGACGGACGACGTCTCCTTGATCCCGCTGGACGGCGCCGACACCGACGCCACCCCCGGAGATACCGGTGAACGTCCCGGCGGTACGGCGACCGGCAGCCTCCCCGAAGACGCCCGAGGCGCCACACCAGAAGAACCACAGCGCCCGCAGCCGCCCTCCCACGGCGACACGAGCCCGCCGACCGGCACCACCCCGGACACCAGCGCCCCGCCCTCATCCCCCACTCCCACGTCCACTCCCCCTTCCACGTCCACTCCTCCTCCCACCGACAACAGCCCCGCCCTACTCGAAGTCGGCGCCCCGAAACTGGCCAAGGCCGATGTCCGGTGGTGCGAGAAGGTCACAGTGGAGATCCGCAATACCGGCGGCCGGCCGGTGACGGACGGAACGGTCACCTTCAAGACGCACATCATCGGCGGCCTGGGAATCGACTGGGACACCCGGGAGTCCACCCGCGAACTCCCCGTCCCGCTCCCCGGCGGGGCAAGGGAAACGCACACATGGAAGGTGTGCGTGGACGAGTGGCGCGTACCACTCGGCATGCACATCGACACAAAGGACGTCGACGTCACCTGGAAGTAACAGCCCCAACGCCCCGCCCTCCCGAAGCTCCTGGTCGCCTGTCAGACACGAATGCGAACATGTGATGCATGAGTACCAGTGGGGTGGGGGCAACTTCAGGTGCTGCGGGTGCAGATGGCCGGCCGCGCCTGGAGGACTTGCTGCGCCAGGCCGACGACGAGGCGGCAGCCCGGGAGCGGCAGGCGAGCGAGCCGCGAGCGGACCGTACGGACGAGGCGCCGCCGGCGGCAGCGCCGACCGACCGTGACACGAGCCCTGCCGTCGCCCCCGACGCCGACGAGGTGATCGCCCACGAGAAGCGGGCGTTCGCCGCCCGGCTGGGCGAGTTCCGCCGTACGGCCGTGATCGTGCCAACCCTCGACGGCGACCTGATGACCGCGACCTACGGCGGCATCCGCTGGATCTACGCCTTCAGCGACAAGCAAGCCCTCGCCCGCTTCGCCGTCGCCGCCGGCTGGGAGCCACCGCCCGCGGACGGCCTGGAGTTCCTGACCGTGTACGGCGCCCGGCTGCTGGACGTGGTGGTCCCGGCGACCGGCGAGCCGACAGGCGTGGCCCTGGACGTCGCGGACGCCGAGGCGGGCGGCTGCGTGATGTTCCCGCCCGTACTCGGCATCGTCCCCGAGGAAGCGGCCGTGGACGGCGCCAACGGTGAAGCACTCGCGACGGCCGCGGCGGCCAAGGCGACGGGAGAGGGCCGAGGCGAGGGACCGGTCCCGGGCCCGGGCCCGGCCCCGGGGGAGGCGACGGCGTGAGCGGCGAGCAGCCCGAGATGAGCGACGAGCTGAAAGACCTCCACGTCTCCCCGTCGGCCATCAAGAAGATCACCAGCGGCATCAACGGTGCCATCGACGAACTGCAGGACATCGGCCAGGCGGGCGGCGCCGAGGTCGGCCGCGGCTTCTCCGAACTCGCCCTGACCGGCATGGAAACCGGCTACGCCGATCTCACGGCGAAGTTCGAGACGTTCTGCGAGCGCTGGGAGTGGGGCGTCCGCTCCCTCGTGAAGGAGGCCCTCGACTTCGCCGAACGGGCGGGACTCTCGGCGGGCCTGATGCACGAGGCGGACGACTACGTCCAGGGCACGATGAAGGTCGGCTGGACAGCGACGATGGGCAACCCCCACCTGTCCGAGGAGAAGGCCGAGAAGCGCAGCTGGGGCCAGACCCTCGAGGACAACCCGATCCACAACCTCACCAACCCCGACTACAGCGCCAAGTCCATGCTGGAGGCCGGCCAGAACGCCAAGGAGGTCTGGAAGGCGACGGCGCACGACCTCACCACGGAGGGGATGATCGGCGGCCAGTACAGCTCGTACGCGGAGCTCGCCGGTTACGGGGACGAGTACGACGCCGCGATGGACGACACGTACGGCCCGGATCAGCAGACCAACGACGGGAAGACGCGCGGGGACGGCCGCACCGAGCACGGGGGAAGCAAGAGCTGATGGGCTGGGACGACTGGATACCGGACGGCGTCAAGGACGGGGTCAACGACGTCGCCGACAAGGTCGGTGACGCGTACGAGGACGGCCAGAAGGCCATCGGCAGGAGCATCGACCACTACAGCGGGCAGCTGGCGGACACCATGGACGACGCCGGCTGGGACAGCGGCGCCGACTGGGTCCGCAGCAAGGGCGACTCGGTCGCCAACCATCTCGGCGCCGAGGTCGAGGAGTGGCAGCTCGGCGAGACCGAGGACCCCAAGAAGCTGGTGCACGGCAGCGTCGGCAAGATCCGCGCCACGGCCAAGAACCTCACCGACTTCCAGAAGGCGTTCGACAAGGTCGCCTCCGGTATGCGGCAGCTGGACTCGGGTGAGTGGCGCGGCAAGGCCGCCGACTCCTTCCGCAAGAAGTTCGCCATGCACCCCACCAAGTGGGCGCACGCCGCCGATGCCTGCGAGAAGGCGTCGAAGGCGCTGTCCGACTTCGCCGAGACCGTCGACTGGGCGCAGCAGCAGGCCCAGGTGGCGATCAACGAGTACAAGAAGGGCCAGGAGGCGACCGACAAGGCGCGGGCCGCACACGCGAAGGAGGTGACCGCGTACGGGAAGGACCTCCAGACCTACAAGGACGCCCAGGAAGCGGGCAAGGACCCGGGCAAGCGCCCCACCGACCCCGGCGGCTTCACCCATGACCCCGGCAAAGCGCTGCGCGACGCGGCCAAGGACAAGCTCAAGCACGCCCGCACGCAGCGCAACACGGCCGGCGCCCACGCGGTGACCCAGGTCGACGCCGCCCTGGCCCACGCCCCCACCGAGCCGGAGTTCACCGACAGGCTGGGCATGGAGGCGTACGACAAGATCCAGGGCGCCCCGACCGAGCTCCTGCACACGGTGGGCGGCTTCACGAAGGGCGCTTTCGGCCTCGCGTCCTTCACCCGCTCGATCAGCCCGATGGACTCGTACAACATCTCCCACCCGGCCGAGTACGCGATGACGCTGAACTCGACCGCGGCGGGCCTGGTCGGCCTGGCCAACCACCCGGAGCGCCTCCCGGCCGCCGTCGTCGGCACCGGCTGGAGCCACGACCGCCGGGAGGCCGAGGGCCGCCTCGCTTTCGACGTCCTCCTGGACGTCCTCACGGGCGGCGCGGGCGCGGCGGCGAGCGCGGGATCCCGGACGGCCAGGTTGGCCCGCCTCGGCGAGGACGCCGGAGAGAGCGCACTCCGCCGCGAGGGGCGGGAGGCGGTGGAGGACGCGGGAGAAGGATCGGCGCGCCGTCACCTGGACGAGGACGGCCCCCACCAGTCCGATACGGAGACTCCGCACCGGGAGTCGGCCGACACGGACCCGGTGGACCTCGCGACCGGAAAGATGTACCTGCCTCAGACGGACATCGTGCTACCGGGCGCGCTCCCGCTGGTCTTCTCCCGGCAACTGGAATCCGGTCGCAGGACGGGACGGTGGTTCGGCCCCTCTTGGGCGAGCACGGCCGATCAACGGCTGGAGGTCGATGCCGAGGGCGTCGTCTTCGTCAGCGAAGACGGCCTGCTGCTGTCCTACCCCCACCCTGTCCCGGGCGTGCCGACGCTCCCGGTGACCGGCCCTCGCCGGCCGCTCGAACGTACCCCTGACGGGGGTTACACCCTCACCGACCCGCACACCGGCCACGTACGCCATTTCTCCCCGCCTTCCGACGGAGACGAGGCCGGGAACGGCGTCGCGCACCTGGACCAGATCACCGACCGCAACGGCGACCACTGGATCACCTTCGACCGCGACGAGGACGGCACGCCGACCGGCGTCGTCCACTCCGCCGGCTACCACCTCAAGCTCACCACCGAGGACGGCCGGATCACCGCCCTCCACCTTGCAGGCGCGGCCGAGGACGGCACCGACCAGCAGCTCCTCCGTTACGACTACACCGATGGCAACCTCACGTCGGTCATCAACTCTTCCGGCCTCCCGCTGCGCTTCGAGTACGACGACCGGTACCGCGTCGTCTCCTGGACCGACAGCAACGACCGCCGCTACGACTACACCTACGACGACCAGGACCGCTGCATCGCCGAGGGCGGCACCGAGGGCCACCTCGCGGTCCGCATCAGTTACGACGCGACGGACCCGGAAACCGGCCACCGCATCACCGCACTGACCGATTCCCTCGGTCACACGACCCGCTACCTGGTCGACGACCGCTACAAGATCGTCGCCGAGATCAGCCCGACAGGCGCGGTCACCCGCACCGAACGCGACAGCCACGGCCGCCCGGTCTCCGTCACCAACCCACTGGGCCACACCGCCTCGTACACGTACACCGCCACCGGCGAACTGGCCGCCGTCACTCGCCCCGACGACACCCAGGTGACGGCGGAGTACAACGAACTCGGGCTACCGACCCGGGTAACAGAGCCCGATGGCGCGGTCTGGCGCCAGACGTACGACGAGGCCGGCCGGCGTACCTCGGTCATCGATCCGGCCGGCGCGGTGACCACCTTCGCGTACGACGACCGAGGCCACCTCGCCTCGATCACCGACGCCGCGGGCCACACCACCCACGTACGCTGCGACGCCGCCGGCCTCCCGCAGCAGATCACCGACCCTCTGGGCGGTGTGACCGCGTACGTACGCGACGCCTTCGGCCGCGTCGTCTCGCACACCGACCCCCTCGGCGCCACCACCCGCTACATCTGGACGGTCGAAGGCCACCTCAGCCGCCGTACGGCCCCCGACGGCGCGACCGAATCCTGGACGTACGACGGCGAGGGCAACTGCCTCACCCACACCGACGCCGCGGGCGGCGTGACCCGCTTCGAGTACACCCACTTCGACCAGCTCGTCGCCCGCACGGATCCCAACGGTGTCCGCTACACGTTCACCTACGACACCAAACTCCAGCTCTCCAAGGTCACCAACCCACAGGGCCTGGAGTGGTCGTACGCCTACGACCCGGCCGGCCTGCTGCTGTCGGAGACGGACTTCGACGGGCGCCAGGTGTCGTACGAACGCGACTCGGCAGGCCGCCTCGCCGCTCGTACCAGCCCGCTCGGCGACACGACCGTCTACCAGTACGACAAACTCGGCCGTACCTCTGCGAAGCGCACGAGCGACGGCGTGGTGACCCGTTACTCCCACGACGCGAGCGGACGGCCGCTGAGGGCGGCTACGTCTGACTGCGAAGTGATCTGGCAGCGCGACGCCCTCGGGCGCGTGACGGCCGAATCGGTCAACGGCCGCACCATGTCGCACGCGTACGACGTGCTCGGTCGCCGCATACATCGCCGCACCCCCACCGGCGCCGAGGCCACCTACGCCTACGACGCCGCAAGCCGTCGCACCTCCCTCACCACATCCGGCCGCACGCTCGACTTCACCCACGACGCCGCGGGCCAGGAGATCAGCCGCCACCTGACCGGCGGTCTGATCACTCTCCACCAGAGCTGGGATGCGACGGGCCGCCTGGCGTCCCAATCCCTGTACGGGACCGGTACAGGTGCCGCAGCCGACCCCGATGGCGCCAGTACGGGCAGCGCACCCCTCCAACACCGTTCGTATGCTTACCGCCCCGACGGCTACCTCACCGCCATCGACGACCAGCTGAACGGCCCGCGCCGCTTCACCCTGGACTCCGTAGGCCACGTCACCGCGGTCTCCGCCCACAACTGGACGGAGACCTACGCATACGACGAGGCAGGCAACCAAACCCAGGCCGAGTGGCCAACCACCCACGCCAACTCCGAAGCCACAGGCGCACGCACGTACACCGGCACCCGCCTCACCCAGGCCGGCCGCATCCGCTACGAACACGACGCCGCGGGCCGGATGACCGTACGCCAGAAGCGCCACCTCTCCGGCAAACGCGAAACCTGGCACTACACCTGGGACACCGAGGACCGCCTCACGTCCGTCACTACCCCGGACGGCACCACGTGGCGCTACCTCTACGACCCCCTGGGCCGCCGCACCGCCAAGCAACGCCTTTCCTCAGACGGCACCACTGTCCTGGAACAGGTGGATTTCACCTGGGACGGCGCCACCCTCACCGAACAAACCACCTCGGCCAGCGAGTCGACCCCTGCCATCACTCTCACCTGGGACCACAACGGCCTGGCCCCCCTCGCCCAAACCGAACGCATCACCGCGGCGGACGCCCCGCAATCCGAGATCGACTCCCGCTTCTTCGCCATCATCACCGACCTGGTCGGCACCCCCACCGAACTCGTCTCCCCCAACGGCGAAATAGCCTGGCGCACCCGCACCACCCTCTGGGGCACCACCACCTGGAACGCGGACGCAACCGCCTACACACCCCTACGCTTCCCAGGTCAATACTTCGACCCTGAAACCGGCCTGCACTACAACTGCTTCCGGTACTACGACCCTGGCACCGCACGCTACCTTTCACCTGACCCCTTGGGTCTGAGCCCAGCCCCTAACCCGGCTGCATATGTCCACAACCCAATGGCATCGACCGATGTTCTTGGTCTAGCTCCGTGTCCGCCGGACCAAGACAGGCGCGCCCAACCGCCTGCACATGGCGAGGGGAACGGTAACGACTGGGCGAAAAGTGTGACGCAAAAGGGGAGGACCGATAACTCCCAGGTAATATCCGGACACGGATATTATGAGTTCGGCGCAGGTGACATGACCGTCCCATCAGGAACATGGCTTAAGTTCTACGTCGAAGACGGACAACGCCTTTCCGACGCTATCGGCCATGAGGTGGAGGTCGGCGGGAACAGGGCGCCATTCGAGACTTTCGGCCCCGGAAAAAACCTACCTGACTACACTGTGGATGTACCGAAAAACCTGAACATCAGCAGCAAGTCAATAACCGTGAACGCACCCACTCGGCTCAGTGATATCGTCACTGAAGGCATGGGCGCCGTACACGTCGTGATTTGCCGCGAACACATCAAGCCTTGGTGATGACAGATGACTTACTACCCGGACCTGAGCCCTTATACGTACTCCGAGTCCAATGATTCCATGCTGAACGTCGGATGGCTTTCCAGAGAGCATGACTATCAAAAGAAGGAGACTCCTGAAGGGCTCGTAAAAGCACTCGCCAAACTCGCCGAAAATTCGGTAAACGTTCAGCGAGGCATGCATTTCTGCGAACTCTGCCCATCTTTCCAGGTGGCTCGCGAAAACACTTCCTGGAATGATACGTTCATCGGAAGTGGCGAAATTCACGTAACCAGCTCAAGGGGCGTTACATACGCCGCCCCTGCAATGATTGTTCATTACGTTGACAGTCACTCATACTCGCCACCCGAAGATTTCTGCACCGCCGCCTTGCAGATATACCGCTCCCTCGAATAGGCGCCTTCACGCAACCAGGCGGACAGGCGAAAATGATGTGACTATAAAGGTTGTCCCGTACAGATCTACGAGTTGGCGTGGGTGTGGCTCTCTCACCCGCTGGCGATTCCTCCAGTTCGCAGAGGTGGGCGGCGCAGCCAAAATGCTCCCGGACGGCGTCGGCCACACTGGGACTCGGAGGTTGAACTGGTGCGCGCCGAGCGATCTGACCTCAACCCGACCCGTTCACTGACTCCTCGAGCCGGCCTACGGCTTCGGCGGGTTCTTCGAGACGAAGGAGTCCATGCCTGGGGTCGTGACGATGAGACCTTCGGTGCGGAGGGCTGCGGTGACCTCGCGTACGGTCACGGGGAGGGACTCCTCAGGCAGCACCGATCACTCGGTCGCCGTATTCGATGGATAGCGTGATCCGGGCACCCAGCGCCGCAGCGTACGTGCGCATCGTCTCCAGGTTGTGGATCTCGCCCCGCTCGATCTGGGAAACCCTCGCCTGGGAAACGCCGACCGCCGCCGCAATCTGGGCTTGTGTGCGTCCCTGTTCCTCTCGGATCCTGCGCAGGTGGTAACCGAGTACGTATGCCTCGGTCGCCGTCCGGGCTGCCTGCTTGCGGGATTCCCACTCGGCATCGGTGACCTCGGGATGGGCTTCACGCATCCGGCGCTTCACCTCGGCCCAACTGCTGTGGCCAGTCATCAGGCGTTCCCGTCCTCTCCTGTGCGGTGGGCACTCGCCAAGTACGCGTTATAGCGAGCCTCGGCAAGCGGGATCGCGTCCTCGTACCACTGGTTCCAACGGCCCGCCTTGTCCCCCGCCACAAGGAGAACCGCCTCACGTACCGGATCGAAGACGAACAGGACCCGAACCTCGGTCCTACCCGTGCTTCCCGGCCGAAGCTCCTTGAGGTGGTGAACCCGGCTGCCGGTGATGCGGTCGACCAGAGGTCTGCCCGCATCGGCCCGCTCTCAGCCAACATGTCGACGGCTGCTGCGACAAGGTCCGCGCTCACCGGATCCTCCTCTGCCGGCTTGAGCAGCCACAGTTCGGTGATATGGAGAGGCAGTCGTTGACTCAGCGGCGCAGGTCGATGGAACCGTTCGTGGCGCGCTCACGCGTCCGGGGGTTCGCCCGCGAAGTTCTCCGGGAGCTTCTTGGAGACGAAGGAGCCCATGCCCGGGGTCGTGACGATGAGGCCTTCGGCGCGGAGGGCGGCGGTGACCTTGCGTACGGTCACGCGCGCGACACCGAACTCTGCCTCCAGACGGACCTCTGAGAGCAAGTGGTGCCGTGGATACTCGCCGCTTGCGATCCGCGCACGGATAACGTCCGCGATCTGCACCCACTTGGGACGCGTCGGGTCGAAGTCCAGCGGAGCGCTGCTCATGCGTCCGGGGGGTCGCCGGTGAAGTCTTCGGGAAGTTGCTTCGAGACGAAGGAGCCGAGGCCCGGTTCGGTGTAGAGCAGCCCTTCTGTACGCAGCCCGCGCAGGACCTTCTGGCTCGTGGCTACGGCGATGCCGAACTCTTCCTGGAGCTGGAGCACCGACGGGACGCGCGTGCCGGGTGAGTACGTGCCGTCGGCGATGCGCTTTCGGATCACGTCGGCGACCTGGCGCCAGCGAGGTCGGTCAGGAGCAAATTCGATCACATGACCACGCTAAGCACTCTGCACTGAACCACGCGATCGAGGCAATACCTAGTAGGCCGTAGTATGCATAGAATGCGCTGACAGTAAGAGCCCCGGCGGCTGCGCCAACAGCCCCGGGGCGTGGTCAACGCTGAATCCTTCTGTGCAAGGAGCATCGACATGCGTCACCGTATCGTCCGAAGCGTCATTGGGTGGGTGGCTGGGCGCAGGCACTCAGATACCGCGCCGTCGGCTGGTGCGACAGTTGCTGATCCCCTGTTGCCCGCCTCCCCGCGACCACCGCGACGGCTCCCTCGGCTCGACACCGTGATCGACGGGGACGCCACCCGTCCAGTACGGCCGTATCTCGTCGAGTGTGAGCAGCAGGCGCGTGAGCGGGCCGCTCGGCTCTTCGCCCACGACGGCGGCTTCTCGGTGTTCGCCTGGTGAGCGATCCGGAGCGGTTGCGACTGCTGCCCTGGACCGGGGCCGACGGGCAGCGGTGTTATCTGTCGGAGGACGGGGACGGCGGCGGTTACGTCGCGCGGTTGGCCGATGACGTGGAAGCCGTGCAGCTCGCCATGGGGGCTCGGCTGGTCGAGCGGGCGAGTGAGGTGCTCGGCAGACGGGGACGGGATGACCGGGGTCGACCCAATGAGGTGCGGTGTCTGGCGTACGGGCTGGTGGAGGCCTTGCGGGACGCGCTCAGGATCGCGGAGAGCCGGGGCGGGCGCGGATCCTCATAGCCGGCCGGTCGGCCGGTTCGCGCGCCAGCAATAAGGGCTTCTTCCGGGTGTGTGTCTGCCCGGGAGAAGCCCTATTGATCGTTCGAAGGGAGGGGAGGGGTGAGTGTCGTTACTCGGGAGAGGCGAGTACGGGATCAGCTCAGTGCCAGCCAAGCCGTTGCTGCGACGATCACGACGGCGACGACTACGCCGATGATGATGCCCGCGCGGGGGCCCGAGGAGGACTGGGGGGTGGCCGCGGCGGTGCGGGGGGTCTGGGGGGCGCCTTCGTCGACGAAGGCGCGGAACATCTGCGTGCTGCCGGCCGGGTCGTGGTTGCCGTCGGGCGTCTGCGGGTTGTTCGCCATAGGCCGAGACACTAGCGAACCGGCGGGTAGCGGCACACCCCTGGGCGCCGGGCCGACGGGCCCGCACGGGCACAGCCGACATCGGTGCGGAGTCGGCCAGAGCCCCGCAAAGTGGTGATGGAGAGATCACACAGGGAGGGGGCGGCGCGTCGTATGCCCTGGGGTTGGCGCCGTACGCCTCTCTGACCTGGGGATTTACGAGACCCTCTCGCACCCTTGACCCGTGTGCGGTGCATCTTTTTGGTTTCCTTTACCTCGCGGGCGTCGGATTCGTTTGCCTTCGGCAACCAAGTGGTTCTATGGTTGCCTCAAGCAACAAAAGATGTGTGGAGGTGCCCATGGCCGCGCAGGGTCAGTACCAGGAGCTGGCCAGGCAACTCAGCGCCATCGGTGCCGTGAAACGCGAGCTCGGGCGCATCCTGCCGCATGACTGCCCGCCCGCCTCGGTGGGCGTGCTCACCATCCTCGACCGGTACGGCGAGATGCGGATGAGCAAGCTGGCCGAGCTGCTGATGATCGACATGTCGGTGACCAGCCGGCACGTCGCGCACATCGCGGAACGCGGCTGGATCGAGCGGGAGCCCGACCCTCTGGACAAGCGGTCCAGGCTGCTGCGACTGACAACCCGCGGACGCGAACTGCTCGCCGAGCTGTCCGTCCGTTACACAGACTCCCTCGCCCGGTACCTCGACGACTGGTCCGACGACGACGTCGGCCGGCTGAACGAGCTGCTCGCGAAGTTGCACGAGAGCTTCGGCGACTGCCGCACCCGGGCGCACCAGGAACCCACGCGTACGGACGTCACGCGTACCGAAACCACCCGTACATCAGCAGGACGATAAGGAATTACATGGCTACAACCACACCAGCCGGTGTGCGGGCCGGCCACGCCAAGCACGGAGGCGGCGGTGACGCCTCCGCCGGAGCCCCCATGACGCACCGTCAGATCATGGAGGCGCTCTCCGGGCTGCTGCTCGGTATGTTCGTCGCCATTCTTTCTTCGACGATCGTGTCGAACGCGCTGCCGCAGATCATTCACGACCTGAACGGTGGCCAGAGCGCCTACACATGGGTCGTCACGGCCTCGCTGCTGGCGATGACCGCGACCACCCCGCTGTGGGGCAAGCTGTCCGATCTGTTCAGCAAGAAGCTGCTGGTGCAGCTGGCCCTCGTCATCTACGTGGCAGGGTCGGTCGTTGCCGGGCTCTCGCAGAACAGCGGGATGCTGATCGCCTGCCGTGTCGTGCAGGGCATAGGCGTGGGCGGTCTGTCCGCCCTGGCCCAGATCGTGATGGCCGCGATGATCTCCCCGCGGGAGCGGGGACGGTACAGCGGTTATCTGGGTGCCGTCTTCGCGGTTGCGACCGTCGGCGGGCCGCTGCTCGGCGGTGTCATCACCGACACCTCGTGGCTCGGCTGGCGCTGGTGCTTCTACGTCGGCGTGCCCTTCGCGGTGATCGCGCTGATCGTGCTGCAGAAGACCCTGAAGCTCCCCGTCATCAAGCGCGAGGGCGTCAAGGTCGACTGGCTGGGTGCCTTCTTCATCAGTGCGGCGGTCTGCCTGCTGCTGGTGTGGGTCACCCTGGCCGGCGACAAGTACGACTGGATGTCCTGGCAGACCGGTGCCATGGTCGGCGGGGCCGTCGTGCTCGCGCTGCTCTTCATCCTGGTCGAGACCAAGGCGGCCGAGCCGATCATCCCGCTGCGGCTGTTCCGCAACAAGACGATCTCGCTGGCCTCCGCGGCCTCGCTGTTCGTCGGTATCGCGATGTTCTCCGGCACCGTCTTCTTCAGCCAGTACTTCCAGCTGGCGCGCGACAAGTCGCCGACGATGTCCGGCGTGATGACCATCCCGATGATCGCGGGGCTGTTCGTCTCGTCGACCGTGTCGGGCCAGATCATCACCAAGACCGGCAAGTGGAAGGCCTGGCTGGTCGCCGGTGGCGTGCTGCTGACCGCGGGCCTCGGCCTGCTGGGCACGATCCGGTACGACACCGAGTACTGGCACATCGCCATCTTCATGGCCCTGATGGGTCTCGGCATCGGCATGATGATGCAGAACCTGGTCCTGTGCACGCAGAACCAGGTCGCCCCGCAGGACCTCGGCTCCGCCTCGTCCGTCGTCACCTTCTTCCGCTCCCTCGGTGGTGCGGTGGGTGTCTCGGCGCTCGGCGCGGTGCTGGCCAACCGAGTCACGCACTACGTCAAGGACGGCCTGACCGACCTCGGACCGGCCGCCGCCAAGGCGGGCCAGGCCGGGACCGGCGGCGGGGGCATTCCGGACCTGGACGCCCTCCCGGCGCCCTTCCGGACGGTCATGGAGAGTGCTTACGGGCACGCTGTCGGTGACATCTTCCTGATCGCCGCCCCGTGCGCGCTGCTCGCCTTCCTTCTGACGCTTTTCATCAAGGAGGTCGCCTTGAAGACCAAGGGTGGACTGGCACAGTCCTCCGACGGCCCGGACGCCACGGCGCCCGGCACCACCACGGACGCGACGGCGGTTCCGGCCGACGCCGCGGCCGCCCCGGCCACCGCCTCGGCCGCCGCCGCTTCGGCCGCGCCGACCGAACCCGGAGGGCGACCTCACCGACGAGCCCGAGCAGGTCATGGTCGCCGAGCTGATCCGCGAGGCGGCGCTGGAGGGC
>NZ_JBEPFC010000064.1:0-38315 GCF_040301705.1 Streptomyces sp. NPDC000151
GCCGCGGCCCGGCCGCGCGGCGCCCACCAGCCCGTAGTCCTCGGCCTCGCCGCGCGCTCGGCGGGCCTGGGCCCGGAGGACGCCGCGTACGCCGTCACGTACGAGACCGTCAGCGGCCCGGCCACCGCCGCCGTACGGCTGCTGAGCCTGGACCCCTTCGACGCGACGGCGGTCCTCGCGCGCCTCGCCCCCGACCTGGACGCGGTCGTGGCCGAGGCCGTCGCGGCGGCGGCGCGCGTCCCGCAGGACGGGACCGGCGCGCTGCCCGCCCGCTCCGCACCGCTGCTCGACATCACCGCCGAGCAGCACGCGGCCTGGCCGGTACGGCTGTTCGCGTCCTGACCCACCCACTTATTGCACGATCACGGAGTTCGTATGCACCTCGACCACGATCTCGACGAGAAGTTCCCCCACCGCCACACCTACAGCGCCGCGGCCCCCGAGCGCGCCGACGGCACCCGCCGCGCGCTGCGCATCGGCCTCGGCGGCCCGGTCGGCTCCGGCAAGACCGCCACCGTCGCCGCGCTCTGCCGCGCGCTGCGCGACGAACTGTCCATCGCCGTCGTGACGAACGACATCTACACGCGCGAGGACGCGGAATTCCTGCTCCGCGAGGCCGTACTGCCCCCGGAGCGGATCACCGCGGTCGAGACCGGCGCCTGCCCGCACACCGCCATCCGCGACGACATCTCCGCCAACCTGGAGGCCGTGGAGGACCTTGAGGAGGAGGTCGGCTCCCTCGACCTGATCCTCGTGGAGTCCGGCGGCGACAACCTCACCGCCACCTTCTCCAAGGGCCTCGTCGACTTCCAGATCTTCGTGATCGACGTGGCCGGCGGCGACGACATCCCGCGCAAGGGCGGCCCCGGCGTCACCACCGCCGACCTGCTCGTGATCAACAAGACCGACCTCGCCCAGTACGTCGGCTCCGACCTGGAGCCCATGGCCCGCGACGCCAAGGCGCAGCGCGGCGACCTCCCCGTCGCCTTCACCTCCATCAAGGGCGAGAACGGCGTCGCGCCGGTCGCCGACTGGGTCCGCGCGTGCCTCGGCCAGTGGACCGCGGTCCCGGCATGACCCTCGCGCCGCCACCGCCCACCGCCGCAGTACTGGCGGACGCTGCCCCAGCGCCCGCCGCACGGCAGCTGCGCGCCACCGCCCGCATCGCCGCGGTCGCCGACCCGTACGGCGTCTCCCGGCTCCCCGTGCTGGACGGCGACGGGCCGCTGGCGCTGCGCCGGCTGCGCTCGCACGACGCGGCGGCCCGGGTCTGCGTGGTCGGCGCGATGAGCGCCCCGGTGGGCGGCGACCAGCTGCGCATCGAGGCGCGCGCCGGGGCGGGCAGCGACCTGCGGGTCACCGCGGCCGCCGCGACCCTCGCGCTGCCCGGCCACCACCCGGGGACGGCCCGCTACGACGTGGCGCTGGACGTGGCCGACGGGGCGCGCCTGGACTGGCTGCCCGAGCCGCTGATCTCCGCGGCCGGCAGCGACCTGATCCAGACCACCACCGTCGACCTCGCGCCCACCGCCCGGCTGCTGCTCCGCGAGGAGCAGGTGCTCGGGCGGACCGGCGAGGTCACCGGACGGCTCACCGCCCGGCTGACGGTCCGGCGCGCCGGCCGGGTCCTGCTGGACCAGGAGACGGCGTACGGCCCCGGGGTGCCCGGCTGGGACTCCTCAGCGGTGCTCGCCGGACACCGTGCCGTCGGCCAGCTGCTCGTCGTCGACCCGGCGTACGAGGAGCGGCCCGTAACGGTACGGACCCTGGAGGCGTCCGACGGCCCCGGTCAGGCCGTGATCACGCCGCTCGCCGGGCCCGCCGCGCTGGTCACCGCCGTCGCACCGGACGCACTGGCCGTCCGGCGGCTGCTCGAAACGGCCGCAATTCCTACGGGTTGGTAAAGAAATAGCCGTCCGGTCTTTTCATCGGACGGGCGTACGAGACAGGATCCCCCTGCAGCTCTGTGATCATCGCCGCCACAAGTGGCGCACCATGCAGGGGGAACACCTACGTGAGACGAAAAGCAGCGTTCGGCGCCGCCGGGACCGCGGTTGCCGGCGCACTCATAGCCGGCGCCATCGCCGCCACACCCGCCAGCGCGGGCGTGAACCACCAGCGCGGCTCCGCCGAGGACCGCGGCGTGCAGACCGCCGCGGCGCGCGCCGCCAAGGCCGGTATCGACTGGCAGACCTGTCCCAAGGACTGGGGCCTGGACGCCCCGATCCAGTGCGGGTTCGTGACCGTGCCGGTCGACTACGCCAAGCCGGACGGCAAGAAGATCAAGATCGCGGTGGACCGTGCCAAGAGCACCGGCACCAAGGACGAGCGCCAGGGCTCGCTGATCTACAACCCCGGCGGCCCCGGCGGCTCAGGGCTTCGCTTCCCCACCCGGGTGACCACCAAGAACCCCATCTACGCCAACATGGCCAAGGCGTACGACTTTGTAGGCTTCGATCCGAGGGGCGTCGGCCACTCCGCCGCCATCTCCTGCATGGACCCGCAGGAGTTCGTCAAGGCGCCCAAGGCCGACCCGGTGCCCGACGACGAGGCCGACAAGCTCGCCCAGCGCAAGCTCGCCAAGGAGTACGCGGACGGCTGCAAGGAGCGCAGCGGCGCCCTGCTGGCGCACATGACGACGCCCAACACCGCCCGTGACCTGGATGTCGTCCGTGCGGCGCTGGGCGACAAGAAGCTCAACTACCTCGGCGTGTCCTACGGCACCTACCTCGGCGCCGTCTACGCCACGCTCTTCCCCGACCACGTGCGCCGGATGCTCGTCGACTCCGTGGTGAACCCCTCGCGCGAGAAGGTCTGGTACGAGGCCAACCTCGACCAGGACATCGCCTTCGAGGGCCGCTGGGGCGACTGGAAGAAGTGGGTCGCGAAGAACGACGCGACGTACCACATCGGTGACACCCCCGAGAAGGTCCAGGCGCAGTGGGAGAAGCTGCGCGCCACCGCGAAGAAGTCCCCGATCGGCGGCCAGGTCGGCCCGGCCGAGCTCACCGGCTTCTTCCAGAACGCGCCGTACTACGACTCGATGTGGGCGCCGGTCGCCAAGGCGTGGAGCGCGTACCTCGCCGGTGACGAGAAGCCGATCGTCGAGAACGCGGCCCCCGACATGAGCGACAAGGCCGGCAACATCTCCTCGGAGAACGGCAACGCGGTCTACACGGCGGTGGAGTGCAACGACGCCAAGTGGCCCACCAGCTGGCAGCGCTGGAACCGCGACAACACCCGGATCCACCAGCAGGCCCCGTTCATGACCTGGTCCAACGCCTGGATGAACCTGCCCTGCGCCACGTGGCCGGAGAAGCAGCAGACCCCGGTGAACGTCAAGACCGGCAAGGGCCTGCCCGGCGTGCTGATCGTGCAGAGCACCCGCGACGCGGCGACGCCGTACGACGGCGCCGTCGAGCTGCACCGCCGGCTGGCCGGCTCGCGCATGATCACCGAGAAGGACGCCGGCTCGCACGGCGTCACCGGCCTGGTGAACCCGTGCGTCAACAACCGCGTCGACGCGTACTTCGTGGACGGCAAGACCGACGCCAAGGACGTGACGTGCACCCCGCACGCCACCCCTAAGCCGTAATCGGCGAGGCGCGACAGCGCATACAGGACGGGGCGCCCGGGGACATCCCGGGCGCCCCGCTTCGCGTGCGTCACGGCCTGCCGGCCCGCTTGCGTTACTGCCTGCCGGCCTGCTGCTGCGCGGCCTTGGCGTCGGCCGCGTACACGTCGACGTACTCCTGGCCCGACAGCTTCATGATCTCGTACATGATCTCGTCCGTGACGGCCCGCAGCGCGGCGTGCTCGGAGGTCATGTTCGCGTACCGGGAGAAGTCCATCGGCTCCCCGAAGCGGATCGTGACGCGCATGGCGCGCGGCAGCCGCCGGCCGGTCGGCTGGGCCTCGAACGTGCCGATCACCGCGCACGGCACCACCGGCGCCCCGGCCTCCAGCGCCATCGCGGCGACGCCCGTACGGCCCTTGTAGAGCCGCCCGTCGTGCGAGCGGGTGCCCTCCGGGTAGATGCCGAGCAGCCGGCCCCTGCGGAGCACGTTCACCCCCGACCTGATCGCGCCCTGCGACGCCTTTCCGCCGGACCGGTCCACCGGGATCTGCCCGATCCCGCGGAAGAACGCGGCGGTCAGCCGGCCCTTGAGGCCGGGCCCCGTGAAGTACTCGGCCTTGGCCAGAAAGGTGACTCTGCGCGGCACGATCGCGGGCATGACGAAGTGGTCGGCGAAGGAGAGGTGGTTGCCGGCGATGATCGCCGCCCCCTCCTCGGGAATGTGCTCCAGCCCCTCCACCCGGGGCCGGAACACCGCTCGCAACAGCGGCCCCAGAACGACGTACTTGAGCACCTGATAGAACACGTGCTGACCCCTCCCTCTGCCGACCCTGCCGTCACTGACGTCTACGCAGGTCAGCTGTGCCGTAAGGGTCAGAAGTGTAGATGCGGGTGTGGTCGGGTGTAACCACTTACAACCGGACTAATGCCGACTTGCTGTCGACCTCCTGACGGCCTGTCAGTGAAGAGAGGTTTGACGCCTGGAGGCTCAGCGTAGGGCACTGCGCCGTGGCCCCGGGGCGGTGGTTTCGCGTTCCAACAGCCGGTGGCGGGCGACCACTTGGCGTGAGGGGCTGGTGGTGAGCCGGCCGTAGATGCGGTCGGCGAGCAGCTGCAGCGCGCTCTCGGCGATGTGCTGCTTGTCGGGGGCGACGGTGCTCAGGCAGGGCGTGCTGTACCGCCCGTCCTCGATGTCGTCGAAGCCGATGACGCGCAGGTCGCGCGGGACGCGCAGGCCCCGCGAGAGGGCGGCGCGCAGCGCGCCGAGCGCCAGCTCGTCGGTGAAGCAGAAGACGGCGTCGGGTGGTTGGGGCAGGTCCAGCAGCGCTTCCATCGCACGCCGGCCCTCGGCGCGGTGCAGTGAGGCCACCGCGGCCTCCAGCCCGGCATCGGGCTCCAGGCCGGCCTCGTGCAACGCCTCGCGGTAACCGCGCAGCCGCAGTTCGGCCGTACCGTTGCGCAGGTCCGGCTGCAGGCCGAGCGCCGCGGGCCGGCGGGCGCCCCGGGCGATGAGATGCCGGGTCGCCTCCCGCGCGGCGGTGACGTTGTCGATCGCCACGTGGTCCGCGGTGCCCTTGGGGTCGATCTCGCCCAGTACGACGACGGGCGCGGGGCCGGAGCAGGCGCCGATCTCGGCGGGTGACAGCGCCCACGGACTGATGATCAGGCCGTCCACGGCATGGCCCTCGACTCCGGACAGCAGCCGGCGTTCCCGGTCGGCCCGGCCGGCCGTCTGGTCGATGAGTACCGTCCAGCCGCGCTCCTGGGCCGCGTCGATGAGCAGGCCGGCCAGTTCGCCGAAGTAGGGCGAGCCGACTTCCGGTATGGCGAGCCCGATCAGTCCGGTGCGCCCCTGCCGCAGGTTGCGGGCGGCGAGGTTCGGGCGGTAGCCGGTCTGCTCGATGGCGGCCAGCACGCGCGCACGGGTGGCCGGTGCCACGGAGGCGGAGTCGTTGACGACGTTCGACACCGTCCGGACCGAGACGCCGGCGAGGGTGGCCACGTCTTTGAGCTTCGCTCCCACCTGCTCCTCCTCCGGGATGTGGGCCGGCCGATCGTCTCACGTCCCCGGGAGCGTCCGGAAGCCGGAAAAAATCTTGCCGCGCACTATTGCAACGTTGCATTCCACGTTGCAATCTAGCGCAGACACGCCACGGCGCAGACACCCCACGCCCTCCCACCGACGCGAGGAGTAGTACCGATGCCCGAAACCGCCACGTCCCCGGCCCGCGACCTCGTTTCCCCCGCACCGGCCACGACTGCGAAGCCCACCGCTACGGAGATCGGCAGCGCCGTGCGCGAGCTGTACACCGACGGCATCACCGCCCGCCGGTCGGCCTTCCCCGTCGAGTTCGCCGACCGGCTCCGCGAGGACATCGAGCGGGCCTTCGACGAGGCCCGCAACCGTCCCGGTGGTGCCGTGGGCCGCGGCCCCAACCGGTACTACGTGGAGATCCACCCCGAGCAGCTGCGCGACTTCGCCGAGCTGGCGGACCACCCCTGGGTGCGCTCGGTGTGCGAGGCCGTGCTCGGCCCCGAGTACCGCATCGTCGAGCTGGGCTTCGACGTCCCCCTGGAAGGCGCCGTCAACCAGCCGTGGCACCGGGACTTCCCCTCTCCCGCGCCCACTCGCGAGGAACACCGGCTGACCTCGCTCGCCTTCAACGTCACCGCCGTCGACACGGCGGAGGACATGGGCCCCTTCGAGATCGCCCTGGGCACCCAGTGGGAGACGGGCGCCGACTTCACGCACGAGATGTTCCCGGACAAGGCCGACTACGCGCGCTACGAGGCGCGGGCGGTACGCAAGTACCCGCGGCGGGGCGACATCTCCGCCCGGTCCGCCCTGACGATCCACCGCGGTACGACCAACCACTCGGCCGTCTCCCGGCCCGTCCTCGTCCTCGGCGTGGACGCCCCCGGCGCAGGCAACGACGCGCACCACAACATGGCCGTGACCCGCGCCTACTGGGCCGCGCTGCCCGAGCGCGTCCGCGATCACCTGGCGGCCCGCGTCGTGGACGAACTCCAGCCGGTCGTCCAGCAGCACACCATCGAAGGACTGGTCATGGGCGACGCCTGACCACCGGCACAGGCTCGCCCCACCGGGCCGGCACCTCGCGGCCCACCCGGCCGGCTCTCCACGGCCCCCGACCGAACCGACCAACTGGCGAAGGAACCCCGTGACCGTGCTCGAACCGGCCGGCAGCGCCGCCGCCCGGCCCACGCCTCCACGCACCGGACGGCCCGCCCTGCTCTACGCCGTGGCCGCGATCTCCGCCCTGGGCGGACTGCTCTTCGGCTACGACACCGGCATCATCTCCAGCGCCCTGCTGGACCTCGGCCGCGATCTGCACCTCTCCACCCACTACCGCGAGGTGGTCGTCAGCGCCATCCTCGTGGGCGCCATGGTGGGCGCCCCCGTCTCCGGTGTGCTCAGCGCCCGTTGGGGCCGGCGCCCCGTCGTCATCGCCGTGGCGGCCGTCTTCGCGCTCGGCGCGCTGGCCTCGGCCCTGGCGCCGTCCGCCGCCGCGCTCACCGTCGCCCGGCTCGTACTCGGCCTGGCGGTCGGCGCCGCCTCCAACACCGTGCCCGTCTACATCGCCGAGACCGCCCCGCCGGCGATACGCGGCCGGCTCATGGTCCTCTTCCAGCTCATGGTCGCCATCGGCCAGCTGATCTCTTACCTCGTCGGGTACGCGCTGGCCGGCCCGGGCGGCTGGCGCTGGATGTTCGCGCTCGCGGTCATCCCCGCCCTGGTCCTCGCGGCCGGCATGCTGCCGCTGCCCGAGAGCCCCCGCTGGCTCGTCGGCCGCGGGGACCACGAGCGCGCCCACGCGGTACTGGCCCGGCTGCGCGGCCCGGACGCCGACATCGCCGCGGAGGTCGGGGACATCGCCGCCCTGTGCCGGGCCGGGAGCGACGCGCCCCGCGGCCTGCGCGCCACCGCAGCCGTCCTGCGTGCCGGTCGGCTGCGCCCCGCTCTCCTCATCGCCCTCGGCATCGCGGCGTTCTCGCAGCTCACCGGCATCAACGCCATGGTGTACTACGCGCCCACCCTGCTCACCGACGCCGGTTTCGGCGGCTCCGTCGCCCTGCTCACCGGCATCGGGATCGGCGTGATGCTCGTCCTCGCCGGCATCACCGGCGCGCTGTCCGTGGACCGCGTCGGCCGCCGCCGGCTGCTGCTGTGGCTGATGCCGGCCTCCGGCGCGGCCATGGCCGTCCTCGCCCTCGCCTTCCTGATGCCGGCCTCCGGAGTGCAGCGCTGGACGGTCGTGCTCGCACTGTTCGCGTACATCTTCCTCAACGGCGCCGGCATGCAGACCGTCGTATGGCTGCTGGCCCCCGAGGTGCTGCCGCTGTCCGTCCGCGGCCCCGCCACCAGCCTGGCCACGACCACCGTCTGGGGCTTCGACCTGCTCATCGCCGTCACCGCACTCACCGCCGTGCAGACCTTCGGCCTCACCGCCACCTTGCTGACGTACGCCGTGATGAACGGCCTGTGCTGGGTGTTCGTCCTGCGCCGCGTCCCGGAGACCCGTGGCCGCACGCTGGAGGACATCGAACGCACACTGCGCCCCACCAGGTGACAGACGGCGAAGCGGCTACTCCGTGTGCCGTAGTGCGTGGTCGAGGGCGTAGGCGATGCCGTTGTCGGTGTGGGTTTCCAGGCCGGTCGCGAACTCCTTCTCGTACGCCGTGTCGCCGATGGCATGCCGGACTCGGCGCTCCGTGGCCTCGCGGGCCGCGACGAGCCCGGGCATGCCCAGCTGCGGCCGCCCCAGGGTCAGCCAGACCTGCTGGGCGATGCCGAGCAGCCGGGCCGCGTGGTCCCCTCGGCCGGTGGCCGCGGCCGCCGAGGCCAGGACATCGATGCCCATGGCGATCCCCAGGCTGTCGTGCAGCTGCGCCTTGCCCTCTACGGCGGCACGGGCATGGGCGACTGCCTCGTCCCACCGGCCGAGGCCGAGCGCGGCCACCGCCCGTACGTGATCACCCCACGCGTGCGTCCACCGCTCGCCGCGAGCCCCGCACTGCGTACACACCGCATCCGCCAGGGCCGCCGCTGCCTCGTACTCCCCGAGCTGGGTATGGGTGAACGCCCAGCCCACCCGATGGATCAGCCAGGCCGCTTCGTACCCGCCCTCGCCACCGGGGGAGTCCGGCGCCGCGCGGAACACCTCGACGGCCCGCCGCGCGTCCCCTTGCAGTACCAGGCGTACGCAGTCCAGATAGGCCACGGCGAACGGCGCGGTCGGGTCGTCGGCTTCTTCGACGCTCTCCCGGAACTCCTTCACCAGCCGCGCGAGGGCATCGGCATCGCCCTGCGCGACGGCCGTGAGGCCACCGGCCCAGAGGGCCTTGGCGCGCCGTGGGCCCGGTTCCCGGCAGAGCTCCAGAGCCCGCTCCAGGTAGTGGCGGCCCTCGCGCGCGTGCCCGCACGCGAACCAGAAGAACCACAGCGACCCGGCCAGGTCCAGCGCGCTGTGGTCTGCCGGCTCCGCCAGGCAGAAGTCCAGAGCGGCCCGGAGGTTGTCGTGCTCGCTGCTGAGGCAGTCGTACCAGGCGAGTTGATCCGGCCCCAGCCACGCGGCGTCGCCGGCCCGGGCCAGCCGCACGTAGTGGTACCGGTGCCGGTTCCGCAGCGCGTTCTCCTCGTCCAGCGCGCGCAGCCAGTCGGCGCCGTATTCACGGATGGTGTCCAGCATCCGGTAACGCTCACCGCCGCCCGTCGGCTGCCAGGCCAGGATCGATTTCTCCGTCAGCGCGTCCAGCAGGTCCGGGACCTGTTCACCCGGGAGATGCTCATCGGCGCAGACCGTTCGGGCCGTTTCGGCGTCGAAAGTGCCGGCGAAGACGGACAACCGCGCCCACAGCAGCCGCTCGGCCGGGCTGCACAGCTGGTGACTCCAGCCGATCGCGGTCCGCAGTGCACGGTGCCAGGGCGGGTCGGCGCGGGACGTGGTGTCGTCGGTGTCGCCCAGTACGGCGAACCGGTCCTCCAGCCGTGCTGTCAGCTCCCGTACGGGCAGCTCGCGCAGCCGGGCCGCGGCCAGTTCCAGGGCCAGCGGCAGCCCGTCCAGCCGCTGACACAGCCCCAGCACATCGGCCCGGTTGGCGTCGGTGACCGTGAAGCCCGGTACGGCCTCGGCGGCTCGTTCGGCCAGCAGCGTCACCGCATCCGCGCTGTCCGCCTGGATATCGGCGCTGTCGGGAACCGGCAGCGGCTCGACCGTGAGCACCTCTTCCCCGGGCACGTCCAGGACGCGGCGGCTGGTGGCCAGGATCCGCAGCTGCGGGGCGGCCCGCAGCAGCACCTGGACCGTCAGGGCGACCGCGTCGGTCAGATGCTCGCAGGTGTCCAGTACGAGAAGGAGTCGCCGGTCGGCGAGGTAGTCGGCCAGTACGTCGATCATCGGGCGGGTGGTCCGGTCGACCAGTGGCAGCGCCTCGGCGATGGTGTGCGGCAGCAGCGCGGCACTGGTCAAGGGCGACAGTTCCACCAGCCAGGCGCCGTCCGGGAAGTGCGGCTGCAGTTCGACCGTGGCCGCCAGCGCCAGTCGCGTCTTGCCCACCCCGCCGACACCGGTCAGTGTCACCAGTCTCGACCGCTCACACAGCTCCCGCACCTCAGCCAATTCCGCCTCACGGCCGATCAGTCGCGTGGTCCGCACCGGCAGATTTCCCCTGCGGTGCTGCGGCTCATCTGTCTTCATAACTGCTTTCGTCTGACAACGGACAGGAGGCGGCAGATCGTAATGGATTTAAATGGCCGTTTTGTTTCCGGAGCAGCTTGTTCCCGGAGCAGTGCGTGTGCTGCGGATGAGGGCGTCGGAGTCAGCCGGTCGGGCCGTGCGGCTGCGTGGTCGACCCGGTCCCGCTGAGCGCTTGGGTGATGCCGGTGCTCAGGTCGGTGGCGTAGCCGGTGCGAAAGGCCGTGTCGTAGGCGGCCTCGCCGAGGCTGTCGCGGGCCTGCTGTTCGCAGGACCGGCGGGCGGCGACCCATTCCGGAACGCCCGCCTGTGGCAGGCCGAGGGTGTCCCAGACGTGCTGGGCCAGCCCGAGGAGCCGAGCAGCCGCCTCGCCCTGCCCGGCGGCGCCGGTGGCGACGGCGAGTACGTCGAGCGAGAGGCCGATGCCCAGGCGGTCGTGCAGCCGCTGTTTGACTTCCAGGGCCGCCCGGCCATACCGCTGTGCGGCTTCGGGGCAGCCGCGGGCCAGTTCGGCATGCGCGCGCATGACGTCGCCGTAGGAGCGCTGCCAGCGCTCGCCGTGCCGATCGCACTCGGTGCGCATCGCCTCCAGCATGGCGATGGCCTCCTCGGTGCGGTCATCGGCGGAGAGCACATGGCCGGCCATCACGCGGGCCAAGAGCCTGGGCAGCGTGAGCGGACCGTCGAGTTCACCGTCATCTCCCGAGGTGACGGTGAGCAGGTGCTCCGCGAGAGACCACGCGCGCGCCCGGTCGCCGACCATCGCCGCCACGCACAAGGCGGCGCCCAGGGCGGCGTTGACCGCTTCGGTGTCACCGAGCTGTTCGGCCGCGCTGACACACTCGTCGGCCCAGGTCTGGCCGGCCGCGACATCGCCCTGGCACAGCAGGACGAAGCTGCACGCCCACAGGGCCTTGTCACGTGCCGGGCTCGGCACGGTGTCGAGCGCGAGGGCCTGTTCCAGGTAGTGCTGGCCTTCCTTGAGGTAACCGCAGGGATACCAGAAGAACCACAGCGCCCCGGCCAGCTCCAGGGCGGTCCTGCCCTCCTGCTGGGCCAGCGTGAACTCCAGGGCGGCACGGAAGTTGTCGTGCTCGCTGGTGGTGCGGTCGTACCAGTCGAACTGGGCGGGCCCGATCCAGGCGGCATCACCCCGGCGGGCCAGAGCCAGGTAGTAGTCCCGGTGGCGTCGCCGCATCCGGTCCTGCTCGCCCAGGCGGCGCAGCCAGTGGGCGCCGTACTCGCGGAGGGTGTCCAGCATCCGGTAACGCTCACCGCCGCCGGTCGGCGCCCAGGTCAGGATCGACTTTTCCCCCAACGCGCCCAGCACGGCGGGAATCTGCTCATCAGGGAGGTGCACACCGGCGCACACCTGCCGGGCCGCCTCGACGTCGAAGCTTCCCGCGAAGACGGACAGCCGTGCCCACAGCAGCCGTTCGGCCGGCGTGCACAGTTCGTGGCTCCATCCGATCGCGGTGCGCAGTGCCCGATGCCATGGAGGGTCGGCCTCGGTCATCGCGTCGGTGGTGTCGCCCAGCACGGCGAACCGGTCGCCCAGCCGCTCGATCAGCGTGGTCACCGGCAGTTCCCCCAGCCGCGCCGCCGCCAGTTCCAGCGCCAGCGGCAGCCCCTCAAGACGCCGGCACAGGCGCAGCACATCGAGCCGGTTGGCGGCGGTCACCGCGAAGCCGGGCACCACCTCGGCGGCCCGCTCGGCGAGGAGTACCACGGCATCCGCCTGCTCGCTCTCGCCGGCGGTATCGGTATCCGGCACCGGCAGCGGCTCGATCACCGCCACCTGTTCCTCGGCCGTGCCCAGCGGGCGGCGGCTGGTGACGAGGATCCGCAGCCCCGGCGCGGCCGCCAGCAGTACTCGGGCCGACGCGGCGCACGCATCGGCCACATGCTCGCAGGTGTCCAGCACCAGCAGCAGTTCGCGGTCCGCGAGGTAGTCGGCGAGTACGTCGAGCATGGGGCGGAGGATCTGGTTGGGCATCGACAGGGACTGGGCGATCGCGTGGGGCAGCAGCACGCTCTCCTGCAGCGGTGACAGCTCCACCCACCACGCGCCGTCCCGGAACGACGGCTGCAGCTCGGCCGCGGCCCGCAGGGCCAGCCGGGTCTTGCCCACCCCACCGACGCCGGTGAGGGTCACCAGCCGTGAACGCTCGAACAGCCGCCGGGTGTACGTGAGTTCCGCTCGACGCCCCACCAACTCCGTTGTCTCCATGGGCAGATTCCCGGCCCGCCACTCATCCGTCACGACCGCCACACTCCCGTTCCGCGCTGCGCCACTCGCCGAGAGAGGGGAAATCGCTCCGCGACGGTGAGCAGAGGTGTATGTCCGAACTGATCACCGGCCTGTGCCAGCGAGGCACAGACCGGCACAACGGAGCGCCTGGGCCCGGCGAGGGCATGCAGCGGCGCGCCCTCAGCCAGGTTTAGCAGATCGCGGCGGAGAGCCCGGCCTGTTCGGTCACTTGCCCCAAGGCGGTGGCAGCATTCCGACGCGACGCGCGACCCTTGAGGCCGTCGTCACGGAGCGTGCGTGCAGTCGTTGTCATGGAGCGTGCGTGTGGTCGTTGTCATGGAGCGTGCGTGTGGTCATGGGCGAGCGGTTGGGCTTGTGCGATCAGGAGGGCGACGTCGTCGTGGTCGTCGGGTTGCCGCAGCGTGTCCAGGAGCCACTCGCAGGTTGCCTCCAGCGGCCGGTGCTGTTGGTCGAGGGCGTGCAGGAGGGTGTCCAGGCGCTCGTCGATGGGGTGGTGGCGCGTCTCGACGAGGCCGTCGGTGTACAGGACGAGCCGGTCACCGGGGCTGAGTGCGAAGGCGATGGTGCGGAAGTGTTCTCCGCCGACTCCGAGCGGCGCACCAGCAGGCAGGTCGACCAGTTCGGGGGGCTGCCGGCCGGGCATACGGACGGGCGGCAGGTGACCGGCGTTTGCGATGTGACACTCGGCGCGGTGCGGGTCGTAGACGGCGTACAGGCAGGTGGCGATGTAATGCTCCAGCCCGCAGGTGATCTTGTCGAGATGCTGGAGGACCTCGTGCGGGGGCAGGTTGAGGTCGGCGTAGGCACGTGTGGCGGTGCGCAGCCGTCCCATGGTCGCGGCGGCGTCGATGCCGTTGCCCATCACGTCACCGACCACCAGGGCGGTCTTGTCACCGGTCAGGGGGATGACGTCGTACCAGTCGCCGCCGATCTCGCTGGAGGCCTGCGCGGGCTGGTAGCGGGAGGCGACCTCCAGGCCGGTGAGATGGGGAGGGTGGCTGGGCAGCAGGCTGCGCTGAAGGGTTTCGGCGGAGTTGCGCACGCTCTCGTGCCAGCGGGCGTTGTCGATGGCCACGGCTGCCCGCGAAGCCAGTTCCCCGGCGAGGATCACGTCGTCTTCGGCGAACGGGAGCGGATTGCGGGCGCGCAGAAGGTCGAACGCGCCGATGACCTCGTTGTGGGCGATCAACGGCACCGCGAGGTAGGAGTGGACACCGGCGCGGGCCAAGGCGGCCGCGGCCTCGGGGTCGCGGGCGATCCGCAGCAGATCGTCTCGCTGCGCATGGGCCACCAGGAGCGGCTTGCCGGTGTGAACGCACTGGGTGACCAGGCGGTCCGTGCCGTACGCGGCGACCTCGCCGACCGCGTCCATGGCGGCGGTGGCAGCAGTGGGGTAGGCAGCGGCCACCGCGAGCGCACGGAACACCTCCGGTCCCTCGTGGGAACCGGTGGTGCGGCGGCAGGCCAGGACAGCGTCGAGGACGTCCACCGCCGCGACGTCCGCCAGCTCGGGGACCGCGACCTGCGCCAGTTCCCGTGCGGTCTGCTCCACCTTCAGCGTCGTCCCGACCTGCGCGGAGGCGTCGGCGATCAGGGCCAGTCGGCGCCGGGCCCGCTCCGCCTCGGCCGCCGCCCGGTGACGTTCGCTGACGTCCACGACCGTGTTCGCCACACCGATCGCCCGCCCGCCGGGGCCCTCGATGCGGTAGTACGACACCGACCAGGCATGGTCGGTGTCCGGGTCGGCCATGGTGCGGCCCACGACGCACTGGTCGATCAGTGGCGTGCCGGTGCGCAGGACCTGCCGCAGTGCGGATTCGATGGTGCAGGCGTCGAGGAGCGGCAGGATGTCATGGGGGCGACGGCCGAGGTGGTCGGCGGCGGGGATGCCGTTGATGCGTTCCAGCGCGGGGTTGGTCAGGAGATACCGCAGATCGGTGTCCAGCAGTGCGACGCCGACGGGCGCCTGCGACACGAGGTGCTCGGACAGCGCCAGCTTGGTCTCCACCCGTTGCAACGTGGTCCGGTCCGCGGCGATGCCCAGAACGTAGACGTCGCCGAGGTCGTCCAGCAGCCGCATGTTGCGGAACTCCACCAGCCGCGTACTGCCGTCCTTGTGCCGGATGGGGAACGCACCCGCCCAGCCCGCCTCGCCGCCCAGCACCTCGGCAAACAGCCGCATCACCTGCTCACGGTGCTCGTCGCGGACCAGCAGCCGGGCCGCGTACCGGCCCAGCGCCTCCTCAGCGGTGTAACCGAACACCTCGCCGGCCTGCGGGCTCCAGAACACGATCCGCCCACTGCTGTCCAGGACGACCGCCGAGACGCTGAGCAGGTCGAGCAGCTCGCCCGGCGGCACCGGCCACTCCTGGTGGTCCGGCCCCTCCTGCGCGAGCGATCCGTCTGCAACCATCCCGCCTCCCTCCCCGGCGGTGCCCAGGGCCCTGTGCGACGAGAGCCGTCTCCTCCATGCTGCTCCTGCGCCGGGCAACGCACGAGTGGAGCCGTGGGCGACCTGGATCGTGTCTTTCGCGACCGCACCGCACCGGTGCCGCGCCAACCCGTGTGACGCACGCCGACCCGTGTGACGTATGCCATGGGGACGTTGCGTAATGAACACAGGCTCACCCCGGTCTGTTCGGTACAGCCGCCCTCCCGGCGGCGAGGAGTACGCAAATCGAGCAGGCGCAGTGGAGTGTGTGATGCGGCAGACAGTGATGCGGCGTGAGGTGCTGATGGACCTGGTGATCTCCCCGGAGCAGCGGGTTCCGGTGCCGGCGGAGTTCATCTACGACACCCGTGACCCCGTGGCGGTCGGCATGACGGTCCACATCACCCCGCAGCGTCCGATGACGTGGTGGTTCGCCCGGGATCTGCTGGCCGAAGGCATCCATTGGCCGGCCGGATGCGCGGACGTCAGGATCTGGCCCGCCTGCCGGGCCGGTCACCACATCGTGTGCATAGCCCTGGCCGGCGTGGACGGGCATGCCCTGCTGGAAGCCTCCGCCGACCGGCTGCGCCCCTGGCTGACCAGCACCTACCAGGTCGTGCCCCGCGGCCGCGAAGCCGATCGGCTCGCCCTGGACGACGCGCTCCACCACCTCACCAGCCCTTACGCCGAGCCGGCCCGAACAGACGAAGCCCGACCCCGGACCGCTCGCCCGCGTGGCTTCCGGCTCCTCGCCCGGCTCAGAACGCTCCTGACCGGCAAGCGCTCACGCCCCGACCCGCCACGTCATCCGGAGCGCTGAAACCTGCCCGCCGGCCGGATTGTTCGGCGAGTCACTGTGGTCGGAACACCAGGGCTTCACCACGCGCGTTGCCCGTGCGGCCTGCGCTCTCTACGCTGACTTGCGACCGCTGTCCTGCCGCCGTCGGCACGTGCGCGCGCGTACTGCCGAACGGCGCCAGTACGCGCGCACGTACGTCGAGCCGGATCCGCACGAGGAGTACGCCGCCATGCCCGACGCCGCCGAAGACACCCTCGCGTCGGCCGCGCCGCCCCGTACGAAGACGGCGACGGAGAGGGAAACGGAAGCGGGGCCTGGAGAGACCACCGGGCCCGGCACCGAGGCATCCCTCAGCACCGGGGCCGAGGAGTCCGCCGAGGCTGCCGCGACCGCCTACGCCCATGTGTACGAGAAGGAACACGCGCGGCTCGTCGCGTACGCTCGCACGCTCGCCTCCAACGCCTGGCTCGCCGAGGACCTGGTGGCCGAGGCCCACTTCCGGGTCTGGCGGCGCATCCGGTCCGGCGCCCGCATCGACAACGTACCGGCGTACCTGCGCACCACGATCAAGCATCTCGCCGCCACCGTCGGCGCCGCCGAGGCCCGCGAGGTACCGCAGGACCCCGGCAGCGAGCACGAGTGGCCGCAGCAGGCCGACCGGCCCGGCGGCGGTGACCCGCAGCAGCGCGTCGCCTACGTCGGGCTGCTCTCGCAGGTACTGGACCAGCTGCCGGAGCGCTGGGTGACCGCCCTGTGGCTCTCGGAGGCCGAGGGGCAGCCGCTGGAGACCGTCGGTGAAGCCATCGGCGCGGGCAGGAACGCGACGGCCGTGCTGCTGCACCGGGCACGGGAAGGCATGCGGCAGGCGTTCCTGCGCGCCCTGCCGGGGCAGCCCGACGAGGCGAAGTGCTCCGCGCACTGGGACCGGATGCCCGCGTTCGTCCGGGGAGAGGCGACCCCGAAGCAGGCCGAGGGGCTGCACGAGCATGTCGACGGCTGTGCCGACTGCCGTGCGCGAGTCGCACAGCTCACCGAGGCCAACCACCGGCTGCCCGCGCTCACCGGGCCCGCCCTGCTGGCGCTGGTGGCCGGCGGCGGCGCCAAGTTCCTGCTGCCGCTGCTGGGCGCGGCGGGCGCCGGGGCCGGGGCGGCCCATTCCGGCGCCGGCGGGCACGTGGGCGGCAGTGTGATCCGCTCCGTACGGCACCTGCTCCGCGGGGACGTGAAGCAGGCCGGACCGGCCGGAGTGGCCGCGGGCGTCGCGGTGGTCGCGGTCGCCTGCGCGGCGGTGGCGGCCGGCCTCGGCCTCACCGGCAGTGACCAGCCGACGCCCCGGCACGGTGCGGTGTCCCAGGGTCCGGAAGCACCTCCGCGGAGCGAGGGCGGGGGCACGGGCGGCGGCGGGGGTACGGGTAGCGGCGCCGCCCCCGCGAAGCAGGCGGCGACCGAGAAGAGGCAGGCGACCGAGAAGAGGCCGGCTCCCTCACCGAGCTCCCGCACGGCCTCTGTCTCCGTGCGCCCGACGCCTGCCGATCCCGCGCCGCCGGCTGCCCTGGCCCCGCCCCCCACTGACAAGCCCACGCGTACCGCGCCGCCCGCATCGCCTCCGCCGCCCGCACCGGACAACCCGGCCACCTCCCGGCCTTCCTCGGCCGCCCCCCGGCCTTCATCGCCTACGCCCGAACCTCCCGGGACGACCGCAACGCCGCCTGCCGACCCGTCGCCCACGGACAAGCCGACCCAGGACGTACCTCCACCCTGGCAAGACGGCGGCCCCGGCAAAGCCGGCGATCATGCCTCCCCGCCGCGCGACTGATCGCGACTGATGAGGCCGAGCAAGACCGGTAGCGTCGAGCCGGGGCCCGCTGTGTCGGCTGTTATGGCCGGGGCCCGGCCTTGGCGTTCTTGGTCTCGTCGTAGGCCGCGCGTGCGGCCAGTACGTCCGGCACCCGCTTCTCGACCCAGCGGGCCAGCGCCGACACCTGGTGGGCGGCCTCCACACCGAGTGGGGTGAGGGAGTAGTCGACACGCGGCGGGATCACCGGGTACGCCTCGCGGTGTACGAGTCCGTCGCGCTCCAGCGTCTGCAGGGTCTGGGCGAGCATCTTCTCGCTCACTCCGCCGACGATGCGGCGCAGCTCGCTGAACCGGTGCGTGCCGTCGAGCAGCGCGGCGAGCACGAGCACGCCCCAGCGGCTGGTGACGTGCTCAAGGATCGGCCGCGAGGGACAGTGCGCGACATTGACGTCCGGTGCCCTGCCCTGCAGGGCTGCGACCTCTTCACTTACACCCATGCCCTTAGCTTACTTGAAAGTGCGTACTTACCCAGAGAAAGTACCGCCCGTACGGTGAGTGTCCAGGACACGTGATCAACGAGTACGGGAGTAATCGAGATGCGCATCGTCGTCACCGGAGCCACCGGGCAGCTGGGCCGCCTCGTCATCGAGGAGCTGCTGGCCAGGGTGCCCGCCGAGCAGGTCGCCGCAGTGGTACGCGACCGGGCGAAGGCGTCCTCCATCGCGGCGCGCGGCGTCGAGATCCGCGTGGCCGACTACGGCAAGCCGGAGACGCTGGCGGGGGCCTTCCGGCCGGGCGACGTCGTCCTCTTGATCTCCGGCAGCGAGGTCGGGCAGCGCACCGCCCAGCACACCGCCGTCATCGACGCGGCGAAGGCGGCAGGCGTGGCACGGCTCGCGTACACCGGCGTGCTGGGCGGCCCCACGGCCGACTTCCGGCTCGCGGACGAGCACAAGGTCACGGAGCAGGCGATCCTCGACTCCGGGCTGACCTACACCTTCCTCCGCAACGGCTGGTACAACGAGAACTACACCGCCCAGATCCCCACCCAGCTCGAACACGGGGTGGTGGGCAGCGCCGGTGACGGCCGTGTCGGCTCCGCCGCCCGCGCCGACTACGCGGCCGCCGCGGCCGTGGTGCTGACCACCGAGGGCCACGACAACGCCACGTACGAGCTCAGCGGAGACGACGCCTGGACCCTGGCGGAGTACGCGGCCGAGCTGTCCCGCCAGTCCGGCAAGGAGGTCGCGTACACCGACCTGCCCGCCGAGGACCTCAAGGCCGTACTCGCGGGCGCGGGCGTACCGGACGCGATGGCCGAAATCCTCGTCGACGTCGACACCTCGGCCATCCGACGCGGCCTGCTCCAGGGCGGCAGCGGCGACCTGAGCCGCCTGATCGGCCGCCCGACGACCCCCATCGCCGACAGCATCGCCACCGCGCTGAAGGACTGAGCCCCAAGCCCCTCGCGTTCAGAAGGCCCTCACCCACACCTAGACGAGGCCTCGGACAAGCAGTTGGTCCACCTCGGCCAGTGCCCTGGCGACCGCCTCGTCCAGCGGGAGCCGGATGCCGTGTTCCACGGCGGCTGCGTACTGGTCGTCGCCCAGGGCCTTGCGGGTGAGGGCGACGGCCGCCTCGTGCGGGGCGTTGAAGTACGCGGATCCGAAGAGCGGCAGTCCGACCTTTCGCCAGATGCGCCGGGCCGCGCCGTGCAGCGTGGCGGCCGGGAGGCTCTGGCCGCTGGAGGCGCGGAACAGCGCGATGAGTTCGATGGGCAGGACCACGCCGACCAGGTCGCGGAACTCGTAATTGATGGTCAGGCACTCCTTCGCCAGCTTCGCGGCCTCGTTGTGCCGGCCCGCGGTCCAGGCCGCGTAGGACAGGACGTAGAGGGCGTATGCCTTGGCCCAGCGCTCGCCGTGTGCCTCGCAGACGGAGCGGGCGTCCGTGCAGAGGCCGACGGCGGTCTCCAGGTCGCCCTGGAAGGCGAGCGCCATGCCGAGCTCGATCTGAGCCATCATCACATTGCTGTTGACTTCGTCGAGTTCGGCATAGCGGGCGAGCGAGGACTCGAAGAAGGCCTGAGCCGCGCGGTGTTCGTCACGCATCAGGGCGGCGCAGCCGAGCCGGTGGGTGGCGTACGCGTACGCGGCGTCGTCGCCGGTACGCAGCGCCTGTGACCGGCATTCGGTGAGCATGGCCGTGGCCTCCTCCGAGTCGCCTTGGAGGATGGCGACGTACCCGCCGACCCAGAGCACCTTGAGCCGCTCGCGGGTGGGGTCGGGCGCGAGGGCGCGGGCACGGTCGAGCCAGTAGCGGCCGTCGCCGAGCAGACCGCAGCCGACCCAGTAGAACCAGAGTGTCCCGGCGAGCCGCAGACCGGCCTGCTCGCGGCCCGGGGTGGACAGCGCGAAGTCGAGGGCGGCGAAGAGCTGCGCGTGCTCGCGCCGGGTGGCGCGGAAGACGGCGGCCTGGCCGGGGCCGAACCAGTCCCGTTCCCCCTGCTCGGCGAAGGCCTGGCACCAGTCGAGGTGGCGGGCGCGCTGGGGCAGCTCCTCGCCGAGGCGGCGCAGCCACTCGGCGCCGTACGCACGTACGGTATCGAGCTGATGGAACCGCTCGCCGTCCGGTCCTTCCTCCCGGACCAGGAGCGATTTCTCGGCCAGCCCGGTGAGCAGATCGCCGATCTCCGCCTTCTCCAGGGTGTCGTCGGTGCATACGTGCTCCACGGCCGCGCGGGAGAAGTCCCCGATGAATACGGAGAGCCGGGCCCACAGCAACCGCTCGTGCGGGCGGCACAGTTCATGGCTCCAGCCGATCGCCGTGCGCAGTGTGTCGTGACGGAAGCCGCTGCGACGCGGTCCGGCCGGGGCGTCGGCGGCTTTCTCGTCGACGAGGAACTGGAAGCGGTCGTCCAGGCGGTCGAGGAGGTCCGCGAGGGTTTCGGTTCGCAGCCGCCCGGCTGCCAGTTCGATGGCGAGCGGAATGCCGTCGAGCCGCGCACAGATCCGCTCCACGATCGTCCTGTTGCGGCCGGTCAGGGTGAAGCCGGGGCACGCGGCGAGGGCGCGCTGCGCGAACAGGGCCACCGCGTCGTCCGCGACGGGCAACGGTTCGATGGGATAGGTCTGTTCGCCGGGGATGCCGAGGGGCTGCCGACTGGTGACGAGAAGGTGCAGCCGGGGGGCGGCGCGCAGGAGCAGGTCCGCGAGGTTCGCACAGGCGTCTACGAGGTGTTCGCAGGTGTCGAGGACGAGCAGCAGGTGCTTGGTACTGAGGTGGTCGGCCAGCACCTCCTCCAGGGGCCGGGTCGTATGGTCGGTGGGGCGCAGTACCGTGGCGACCGCGTGCACCAGCAACTCGCTGTCCTGCAGCCCGGAGAGCTCGACGAGCCAGGCGCCATCGCGGAAGCCGTCCGCGCTCTCGGCGGCGGCGCGCAGCGCGGTGCGGGACTTGCCGACACCGCCGATCCCGGTCAGTGTCACCAGACCGGCTTGCGTCAACGCCCGCGCCAGCACGGCGAGTTCACGGTTGCGGCCGATGAAGCCCGACTTTTCCGTAGGCAGACCGCCAACCACAGCCGCCTCATCTCAGCTATATGAATGCCTCAGCTACATGGGTGCCTCAGCGATATGGACGTCTCAGTGATAGGGAAGGCTTTTCCAAGGACGGACACGGCCATGGCATGCCCGTTGGTCGCTACCGTATCGGCCTCGTCGGACTCTCCCGAAGCGATTGGCGCATTTCGGTCCGGGCTTGGCGCGCACGTGCCCGAACTTCTCCGAAGTCGATGAGTAGAAGCGCGGCATCGTCGCCCAGTTTGCCCATCGAGTAATGAATGAGGTCGTCGGTGAGGGCGTCGAGGAAGGTTCCGGGATCGTCGTCGTACAGGACCGCCGCCCGCTCCGCGAGAGGGTAGAAGACCCCTCTGGCGTCGCGGGCTTCGGTGACGCCATCCGTGTAGAGCAGCAGCCGGTCATTGTCGGCCAGCGGTACAGTGCTCGCCCGGCACCAGTCGTCCTGGAGGCCGAAAAGGCCGAGCGGCGGCGACGGCGGGAGAACGTCCACGAAGGTGGCGCGACCGGCGCGCAACAGCAGCGGTGGCGGGTGGCCGCAGCAGACCAGCTCGACGCTTTCCCGCCCCTCGGCGGCCTCGATGAACAGGCCGGTGACGAAGTCCACGCCGCCGTCCCGGCGGGCGAGGACCGTGTCCATGCGCTGGGCCAGCGCGGACAACCGCTTTTCGTGCTGGGCCATGTTGCGGAAGGCGCCGAGGGTGTCCATGGCGGTCCCCACCGCCGACAGGCCCTTGCCCATCGCGTCGCCGATGAACAGCCGTACGCCGAAGGGTGTGTGAACGGCGTCGTAGACATCCCCACCGACGAGCGCCCCGGCCTGGGCGGCCTCGTAGCGGACCTCGGTGCGCAGTCCTCCGATCCGGCCCGGCAGCGGCCGCAGCATCTCCCGCTGGACCGCTTCCGCCACCGACCGCAGCGCTCTGAGGCGCCGTCCCTGGCGGCGGATGATCACCATGGAAACAGCTGCCAGCGCCGCCACCAGTGTCATACAGACACCGGCCGGCACGGCGCCGGAGGCTTCGCGTGCGAGCGTGAAAAGAATGGCTGCGACACCCACACATGCCGCTGCGGGGAAATGCCAGGAACAGTCCCGAGGAGCTTTCATCGCCATGCCAGCTCTATCAGCCGATGTGTCGCCCGGATCCTAGGGCACAGGACGGGTGGGGTCGGTGCCTTTTTTCGTACGAGGACATGAAACAACAGCCCGAGTCCGTTTCCATGTTCGGATTCTCCGTCGCCGGTGCACCGATGTCCGAGAATCACGCCTCCACTGACCCGAACGGACAGCCGACCCCCATTCCGCGCCGACCGCTCATACGCCTCTTGGCCGTCCGTGTGTTCCTTTACATTCCCAGGCCGCCGTCGACCGGAAGGCCCGCGCCGGTGACGAACCGGGCCGCGTCGGAGGCGAGGAAGACCACCGCATCGGCCATGTCGGCGACCTCACCGAGCCGACCGAGCGGGGTGCGCCCGATGACATCGCCGACGGCCGCTTCCGCGCTGGGCCACAGGCCCAGATCCATCATGTCCTGCGCGAGCTGGGTGCCCATCGCGGTGGGCACCAGGCCCGGGTAGACGCAGTTGACCCGTACGCCGTAATCGAGCTTGCCGGACTCCAGCGCGGCCACCCGCGTCAGCCGGTCGACTCCGGACTTGGTCGCCGCATAGCCCCCGATGCCGGGGAAGGGGATCGTCGCGGCCACCGACGAGACATTGACGACCGCGCCGCCGCCCCCGGCCGGACCGCCGGGGCGCATGGCCCGGAAGGCATGCTTGATGCCGAGCGCGACCCCGAGGACGTTCACGTCCAGCATCTCGCGGACGGCCTCCCGGTCGAGGTCGGCGATCAGCCCCGAGGCCAGCACTCCGGCGTTGTTGACGACGATGTCCAGGCCACCGAGCTCGGCGACGGTCCGCCCGACGGCCGACTCCCAGCTCGCGTCCTCGGTCACATCGAGGGGGACGAAGTCGACCGTGGCACCGGACTCGCGCAGTGACGCTGCGGTCTCCCCGCCCGCCTCCTTCCGCACATCGCCGATCATGACAGCCGCACCGGCCCGGGCCAGCGCCTCGGCCATACCGGCTCCCAGCCCCTGCGCACCGCCCGTCACCAGCGCCGTTCGCCCGGTCAAGTCATATGGCGTCATGCAGCCTCCTCCTGGGGGCGGCCCTGCGACGACGAGGGCCGCAGGGCCCAACGGCGTGATGCCGGCATGCATCGGCCATCGGCCTGATTGGCTTGGTGCAGCGCATCGTAGGAAGCCGGAAGGCCACTTCCGGGCGAATTCCCGATAAGGCGTACGCGGGCGGTCGCGGATTGGTAGTAGAGCGCCTGCCGGAAGGAGATACGGTCAGGCGCTCACACTCACGCTCACACTCGCCTGCCCGCTACCGCTCCGGGACTCGTCGCAGCTCCGGGAACCGTTACTCGCTCCGGGAACCGTTACTCGCTCTGGGGCGCCCCCGAAGTGACCTGGTAGGAGAGCAACTGTTGGAAGAGTCCTGGTTGTTGGGCCAACTCCTGGTAGGTGCCCTCCTGGGCGATCCGGCCGTCGTCGAGGACCACGATCCGGTCGGCGACGGCGACGTTGGTGATGCGGTGGGTCACCAGCAGCACCGCCCGATCCTCGGCCAGGTCGCGCAGCCGCTGGAAGATGCGGTATTCGGCCCGGGGATCCAGATTCGCCGTCGGCTCGTCGAGCACCAGCAGCCCCGCATCGCGGAAGAAAGCCCGCCCGAGGGCGATGCGTTGCCACTGCCCACCGCTCAGTTCCTCCCCGTTGAGCCATTCGCGGGCCAGCAGTGTGTCCAGACCGGCCCCGAGCCTGTCGACGACCTCGTCAGCGCCGGCGGCCTCGCACGCCTCCCGCACCGCCGCGTCTCCCCGCGAAGTGGGCTGCCCGAGAGTGATGTTCTCGCGCACTGTCAGCGGCCAGTGCGCGTAGTCCTGCGGCACCAGGGCCACTTGCTTCCACAGTGCCTCCGGGTCGGCATCGCCGATGGCGGTCCCGTCCCACAGCACCTGTCCCTCGGTGGGCAGGTACAGGCCGCTGATCAGCTTCGACAACGTCGACTTGCCCGACCCGTTGAAGCCGACCAACGCCACGACCTCACCCCGACGCAACGTGAGCGAGACGTCGGTGAGCGCGTTGCGGTCCTTTCCGGCGTAGCGGTGGGAGACCGACTTGACCTCGATGTTCTTCGGCGGTTGGGGCTGGTGCGTGCCGCGTCGCATCCGGAAGCCCCCGGCCTTGTCCAGGAACCCGTTCCAGTCGTCCATGTACAGCCCCGTACGCACAGCACGAGCCCCTACGCTCACCAGGCCACGTACCGACTGGCCCACCGTTTGCAGGGCGAAGACCGCCGTACCCGCGTGCCCGACGCTGATCCGGCCGGTTGCCAGCAGCCAGACCACCGCCGCCCACACGATCGCCGAGCCCAGGCCCCCGCACAGAGCGCCGACCAGGGACATGCGGGCTCCCTGGTCGGCGGCGGCCCTGTCCTCGCGGTTGATCCGGGCGACGGTCTGCCGGTACCGGCCGGACAGGAACCCGGCCATGGTGCCGGCGCGGATCTGGTCGGCGGCCTCCTTGGTGTAGATGTGCCAGCGCAGTACCGCCAGCATCCGGTTGTCGCCGTTGCTGCGCAGATTCGCCAGGTAGCGCACCCGTGCGGCGCTGACCTGGGCCACGGCCTGCGGGAGGCTGGCCGCCACCAGCAGGGGCAGCAGCATCGGGTGCACCCCGGCCAGTACCACCGACCCGGCGAGGAACGAGGCGGCCGAGGCGATCAGGTCCTGGCCCTCGTCGACCAGATCTCCGGTGACTTGCGCGCCCCGGTCGGCGGCCTCACGGTCGCGGTTGAAATCGGGTTCGTCGTAGGCGCACAGCTCCACCTCGGCGCAGCCCGTGAGCAGCATCTGCTCGGCTTCCCGCGACATCAGCGGACCCAGTCGGGAGGAGAGCCAGGTGACGGTGATGCCCAGCAGTGCCCGTACGCCGGACGTGCCGGCCAGCAGTGCCACGGACGGCCACGCCTCCAGGAGCCGGTGGTAGACGTCGCCGCTCGCCAGCAGTGCGGTCAGTGTGCCGCTGATCGCGACCAGCCCCATCGCCTGCATGACTCCTGCGACCGCCTGGCACAGCAGGAGGCCGACCGTCGCGGCCCGGTCCACCTGCCAGGCGAGCGCGAGCGACCGGCGTACCAACTGCGGCAGCCGCTTGGCCATGTCGAGCAGCCGGATCGATTTGCCGGCCGCCTCTCGGCTGCCGGTCAGATCCACGTACCGCATCTCGGCCCGAGGGGCAGTGGGGGTCTTGCTGACGTGGGCCTCGTCTGCTCGTTCGCTCATGCTGACCACGTCGTTTCGAGACGTGATGGGTAGTGCCTCCAGACGTCAACACGGCGCCGCACTGTCGCCGCGGCGGCCGGCGCGGCGAGGTTGACCCGTTCGATTCTGATGGAGGCAGAGGCAGGGACGGGAGTAAGAGTCATGGTGTCCTCCGGATGGGTGCGCGAGGGGTACTGGTGCTCTAAGAACAGAGCCACAAGAGGTGCCGTTATGGGTAGTTGCTGGGCGGATGTTCTATGAGGTGACGGTCCGCCCGTTGTGATGGGCTCATCGGCTTCCGGGGGCATTCGAACGGAGTGGAGCCACTCGGGCGGGCTGAGTCCGTACGCGGCGAAGGTCTTATCGAGGTAGTCCCTGCTGCGACGGATGCAGTAGCGGTGGTCGTCAAACCCAACCCGCCGCTACCTCGTGAACCCTCTGTGTGAACCTGTTGCGCGACCGTCATAGTGTGACGTAAGTGCGCCTGGCCGCTTGGTGGTTGACACCACGCCGGTGAAGGACAGTGACGCCGAGGACGACAACGACCGGATACGGAGGCGGTATGAGAAGCGGCATGCGAGGCGGTATGGACAGCGGAGCAGCACGGGAAATCCGCACCGACATAGTTCGGTTACCCGCTGCGGCCGGATGGCTGCGGATGCTCGGCGTCGAGGGGGTCCTGGACTCCGCCGACCATCCGCTCCTCGCGGCGATCCTCGAGACCACCGGGCAGCCGCGGGCGGTCGCGGTCGACCTGTCGGCGGTACGGGAGGTGTCGGTCGCCGCGGCGCGCGGCCTGGCCGCGTGTGCGGCGGAACTGGACCGCCGGGGCATCCGCCTCCTGCTGGCCGCCCCCTCCGAGGAGGTCACCCGGGCCCTGACGGCCGCCAACGGGGCCGCCGACGCCGCCAATGGGACCGCCGCCGCCCGCCTCGTCGTGCTGCCGACCGCGCACGACCTCATCACCGCCTGCGTCCCGGATCTGCCGGAGGCGGCCGTACGGGCAGCCGTGGCCTGCGCCCCCGCCCCCGCTCCCGACCTCCTCGCTGCGACGCGCGACGAGAGTTCCGAGCAGGAGATCGAGCGCCTGCGCGGCAAGGTACGGGACCTCCAGGCGAAGGTCCGTACGCATCCCATGATCGCGCAGGCACAGGGAGTACTGCAGGAGCGCTACCGGCTGCCCGACGGACAGGCGGCGTTCGCCCTATTGCGCAACGCCTCGCAGCAGCACAACGTCAAGCTCCGGGCCCTGGCCGCCGCGGTCCTCAACGCGCCCCGGCCCAAGAGCGGCAGCGCCCGTTGGTTCCCCGACCGCATCCGGACCCGCCCGCCGGAGCTCCCGGCGCTGCCGCAGGTGAACGGCGAGGCCACCAACCGCAGTGCGGTGATCTCCGCGGTCCTGCACCAGTCCCTGACGATCTCGGACACCCCGATGGGCAATGTACAGCTCGCCGACCGCCACGCCGGCGGCCTGCGCATCGAGGAACACCACGGCCTGAACGAGGAGTTCGTCGACTACTTCGACCTCGTGGGCAAGGAAGGCACGTCGTGCGCGCTGGCCGCGCGCAACGTCACGCGGGTCACCGTGACCGACGTCGCCACCGACCCGGTCTTCACCGACGAGGCCCGTTACAAGATCCTCCAAGCCGGCAGCCGCGCCGCGCACAGTACGCCGCTGACCACCGCGAACGGGGTCTGCCTCGGCATGGTCTCCACCCACCACGACCGCCCCCAGCAACTCCTCGTCCCGGCCCAGGCCCGCGCCCTGGACCGGATCGGCGACCAGGCCGGCCGCTGGCTCGCCTGGCACCACCGCACCATCGTCCTCGACGCCCTGGAACACCTCCACCGCACGGCGGTCACGGCGTGATCGGTCATGGCGTGATCGGCCAAGGTGTGACCGGCCAAGGTGTGACCGGTCATGGGCGCCCGCGAGCCTATTTCTGTGCGAGGACGGTGTCGGGCAGGGCGAGGTGGTCGTGGAGGGCGCGGCGGCCGGTGGGCGTCACCGCTACGGCGCGTGTGGTGCCGATGCGGGTGATCCAGCCGGCGTCGAACGCGTGGCGGCAGAGGGCCGCTCCGACGGCGCCTGCCAGATGCGGGCGGCGTTCGGTCCAGTCCAGGCACGAGCGCACCGACGGCCGGCGCGTGCCGTTCGGGACGGTGATGCCGAGTACTCCCAGCCAGGCCGCTCCGTCGCCGGTGAGCTGCAATCCGTGCTGCCAGTCCAGCAGCCCCCGCTCGGTCATCGCGTCGGTGATGGCGACCCCCACGGCCCCGGCGAGGTGGTCGTAGCACGTACGGGCGTGGGCGAGGGCCTGGCGGCGGCTGGCCGCCGACAACGAACGGGGCGGCGGCTGGACGCGGCCGGGTGCCATCGCGGCGAGGCTCTCGATCAACTCGGCGACCTGGGGATCGGCCAGCCGCACGTACCGGTGGCGCCCCTGCCGTTCCTCGGCAAGCAGATTGCCGCGTACGAGCGCGTTGAGGTGCTCGGTCGCGGTCGAGGCCGCCACGCCCAGGTGGCGGGCCAGTTCGGCGGCCGTCCACGCCCTCCCGTCGAGCAGCGCGAGGCAGAAGCCCGCACGCGTGCCATCGGCCAGGAGCCTGGCCACTGAAGCCAGGTCCGGGCCTGCCTCACGTACGCGCTCGCGCTGAGTGTTCATGTGCTCGATTATCCCCGGTGACAGTTCGGCGCCCGCCGAAGTATCCGGTTCCTAGGCTCCCGATCATGCACGCGATGAACGCCATGAACGCCATGAACGCAACGAACGCCACGAACGTTGTGAACGTTGTGAATGACACCTTGGACGTGGGGCGACCCGCCGCCCCGATAGCCATCGAGCCCAGCGTCTTGTACTTCGGGACGCCCGTGGTCCTGCTGTCGACCGAGAATCAGGACGGGTCGTTCAACCTCGCCCCGATGTCCTCCGCATGGGCGCTCGGGCAGACAGTGGTACTCGGTCTCGGCCGCGACGGGCAGACCGCGCGCAACCTCGGCACGCGGCCCGACCTCGTGATCAACCTGCCGGACCCCGCGCTCTGGCCTGCCGTGGAGCGGCTGGCGCCGCTGACCGGCCGGAATCCGGTGCCCCCGACCAAGGCGCACGGCTGCCGCTTCGAGCCGGACAAGTTCGGCGCGGCCGGCCTGCACAGTGAGCCGTCCCACCTCGTCCGGCCGCCTCGCGTCACCGAATGCCCCCTCCAGCTGGAGGCCCGCGCCGAACGGGTGCAGCCGGACGTGTCCGGGGAATTTGTCCTCGTCGAGGCCGCCGTGCGGAAGGTGCACGCGGACCCCCGGCTCGTCGTCCCCGGCACCGACCACATCGACCCCGCGGCCTGGAGCCCCCTCATCTACAACTTCCGCCACTACTTCGGCCTCGGCCCGGAACTCGGCCATTCGTACCGCACGCAGACGCCTCGACGGCCCGAGGCGCCCGCCGCGCAACGGTGAGTTCAGTGCGTGTCGTTGTTTACGGGGTCGGGGCGGCGGTCTGCTCCCTTGTCGCGGCGGGGGAGCGGCAGAGCCATGGCGGTTGCCCTTTGAAGAGTGGCGACGCATCGCTTCACAAGGGTGCTGCGCCGGGTTTCTCGACGGCTCGGCGTTTCGGCAGGGGTGGGTGTACTTCGTGCCCGTGCGGACATGCGAAACGCCCCGCCACAAGGGGGAGATGGCGGGGCGTCCGGCCGGAGACCGGCCGTTGACGGCGTGACGGGTCGCGACGGGTCAGTCGTTCACGCAGGTGTTGCCGAAGGCGGGGTTGAGCAGCCCGATGATGTCGATGCTGTTGCCGCAGAGGTTGACCGGAACGTGGATGGGGACCTGGATGGTGTTGCCGGAGATGACACCGGGCGAGTTCGCTGCGGCGCCTGACGCGCCGGAGTCGGCCGCTGCGACGCCTGCTCCTCCCAGGACAGCGGCGGCGGCCAGGGTGGTGGCGACGACTGCGCGACGGATGCTCATGTTTATCTCCTGATGTGAGGGAATGCCCGCACGGAGCATCTCCGTCGCCATGTGCAGAAAACGCCTGTAACTCGAACGGGGCACCAAACTCGCCGGTACGTGTGCACATCACCTCATCCGGTTGACCGCGCGGCAGCCCGGGCGGCGTAGTGTCGCGGCGGCGGTGGTGGAAGGAGGCACGGGGAATGGGGGCACGGGGGATGGGGACGGGCTGGGGCGGACGGCGCGTTCTGCGTGACCGCAACGTGGTGTTCTACCTGAGCGGTGTGGTGGTCTCGGGCTTCGGCAGCTCGGCCATGGCGCTGGCTGCGGGCGTATGGGCCAAGTCGCTTACGGGATCGGACAGTTTGGCGGCGCTGACGACCTTCTGCGTATGGGCGCCGATCCTGTTCGGCCCGCTGATCGGCACGGTGGCCGACCGGACGCGCCGGCGGCCGTTGCTGATCTGGACCAACCTCGGCATGGCCGTGATGCCGCTGCCCCTGCTCGCTGTCCGCTCCGGCGGGGAGATCTGGATCCTGTTCGTGGTGCTGACGGTGTACGGCGTCAGCTCCGTACTGCTGGACGCCGCGGAGGCCGCACTGGTGGCAACTGCCGTACCGGAGGCGCTGCGTGGCGACTTCAACGGCCTGCGGATGACGGTCAACGAAGGCATGAAACTGGTCGCGCCGCTTCTGGGGGCGGGCCTGTTCGTACAGTTCGGGGGCGCGGCCGTGGCCCTGCTGGACGCGGCCACGTTCGCGCTGGCCGCCGCGGCCTTCACGCTGATACGCGTATCCGAAACCCCGCCCCGCCGGACCGTCCCGACCGTCCCGACCGTCACGACCGATCCGACCGTCCCGACCGACGCGGCCGTCCCGACCGTCCCGACCGACCCGGCCGACCCGGCCGAGGCCCCGAGGTGGACGGCCCGGACCGCCGAGGGTGTCCGGCATCTGCGCCGGCACCCGGACCTGCGGCGCCTCGTACTGGCCGGGGCCGCGACGATGGGCATGGCGGGGCTGAACGGGGCCGCGGTGTATGCCGTGGTCGACGCCGGCCTCCATCGCCCGCCGGCCTTCGCCGGGGTGCTCTACGCGGTGCAAGGCACCGGCTCCGTTCTCATCGGGCTGTGCGCCGGTGCCCTGTTGCGGCGGATGCCCGAGCGGAGCTTCGCCGCAGCGGGGATCATGCTGTTCGCGCTGGGTGTCGCCCTGCGCGTCGTACCCTCCGTGCCCGTCGCGCTGCTCGCCAGTGCGATGATCGGCGCCGGCCTGCCCTGCGTACTGATCGCGGCCATGACCGCCGTCCAGCGCGAGACGCCGCACGCGCTGCTGGGCCGGGTGGCGGCCACCGCCAACACCCTCCTCTTCGCACCCAACGCCCTTGCCCTGGCCCTCGGCGCCGGCCTGGTCGCCCTCGTGGACCACCGCGTCCTGCTGCTCGCCGCCGGGGCCGTGGCGGCCGCCACCGCGCTGGGCTGCCTCGTGAGGGGCGGTGCCCAGGCGGCGGGCGGCAGTCCAGCCCCCGCAGGGTCGGCGAGTGCAGCGGAGTTCAGTGACGCGTCGCCCGGTCGAGCAGGATTTCCGCGGCCGCGCGCGCGTGCCGACCGTAATCCGGCTGATCCAGCACCATCGCGCGGCTGGCCGCGCCGTCGGCGAGGGTGACCAACTGCTCGGCGAGCGCGGCGGGTTCGGCGGCGCCCAGTTCCGCCGCCAGCTCGGTGACGAGCTGCGCCATCAGCAGCTTCTGCTCGCGCGCGTACGTGTGGATCTCGCTCAGCGGATCCGGGAACTCGACCGCGGCATCGATGAACGGGCACCCGCGCACCGGGGCCGCGTCCGGCGCCGGAAGCTCGAACAGCCGGAGAATGCGGTCGCGCGGGTCGAGCTCCTCGCGTGTGAGCACGCTCTCCAGCGTCTGGCCCGATGCGGCCAGCTCCCGCAAGTACGCGATCACCAGGTCGCTCTTGGTCGGGAAGTGCGCGTAGAGCGTCCGTTTGGACACGGGCGCCGCCTCCGCGACCTGCTCCATACCGGTCGTGTTGATCCCCTGGCGCGCGAACAGCAGGGCGGCAGCGGCCAGAATCCGTTCCCGCCCGCCGCGCCCCCGGCGCTGGGTCTTCGTGGTCGTCGTACTCATGGATCGAAAGTATACGCGAGCGTTTACTTCAGGCGTGAGTCACTGTTACGGTCAGGCTTAGGTACACGCTTCCGTGTACCTAAGTGCCAAGTGCCAAGTGCTAAGCGCCAAGCGCTAAGTGGTAACTGCTAAGTGATTCCTTGAGGAGCGCCCATGAATCCGACCAGCCCGCCCCGGCCCACCGACCTGGCCGGCCACGCCGAGAAGTTGATCCGCGGCCGCCGCGCGACCCGCGCCTTCCTGCCCGACCCGGTGCCCGAGGAGACCTTGCGCGCGGTCTTCGCGCTCGCCGGCGCCGCGCCGTCCAACTCGAACGCGCAGCCCTGGCGTGTGGAGGTGGTGAGCGGGGCGCGGCGGGACCGGCTCGCCGACGCGCTCCAGGCGGCCCACGCCGAGCAGCGCACCACGGTCGACTTCCCCTACCACGACGACATGTACTCGACGGCACAGCAGCGCCGCCGCGCCGCGTTCGGCGGCGAGCTCTACGGTGCGCTGGGCATCGGCCGGGACGACCACGCGGCCCGCGCGGCCTATGACGCCGAGAGCCTGCGCTTCTACGGCGCCCCGCACGTCGCCTTCCTCTTCGCGACCGGTGATGCCGGGGCGCGGCTGGCCGCGGACGTCGGCATCTACACGCAGACGCTGCTGCTGGCGATGACCGCGTACGGCATCGACAGCTGCCCGCAGGGGCTGCTGAGTTTCTACGCCGATACCGTTCGTGGCGAACTCGGCGTTGACGACGGGAAGTTGCTCGTCGGGGTCTCCTTCGGTTACGCCGACGCTGCCGCGCCGGTCAACCACCTCACAACCGGCCGGGCTCCCCTCGACGCGACCACGACCTTTCACCGTTAGACCGTTAGACCGTTAGACAGAGGGCGCTCGGTGCAGTCGATGGGGCGTGGGGAGTGGGCGAACCGGCTATTGAGGTGATGCGCGCCGGAACGGGCCATCGGTGGCCGGGCCGTCGATGACCGAGCGGACGAGGTCGTTCAGGCGGGTGTTGTGGCTGCGCGCGTAGGAGCGGAGCAGTGCGAACGCCTCGTCCGTGGTCCACTCGAAGCGTTCCGCGAGCATTCCCTTCGCCTGCTCGATGGCGATCCGCGATGTCAGGGCCGATTGCAACTGGTCGACGTACCGCTGCTGCATCTGATGAGCCACCCCTATCACTGCCGCGTCGCTCATGGCCTGTGCTGCGCGGACGGATTCACTGGACAACGCGTGGTCGTGGCAATGCTGGTGGTGCAGTTGAAGCGCGGCAATCGCCCGGTGTTCGTGGCAGAGGGGGATGACGGTGATGCCGGTGAAGCCCTCGGACAGGGACCGGGGGACGAAGCGCGGCCATCGGGAACGGAAGCTCGGCCGGTCGAGGGGGAGGTCGGCGAGCCGGCGTCCGGTGCGGAGGGCTTCGAGGCCGGGGCCTTCGTCGAGCTCCAGTTGTGCCCGCGCCAGTTGACCGGATGCGTGGTGCGAGGCGGCGGCCACCGTCGGAGTGTTCTTGTTCCGCTCGTCCACGGAGATGACCGCCGTCGCCTCGACGCCCGGCAGCCGCAGACTGTGATCGGTCAGCCGCCGCAGTACGCCACCGTTTTCGAGGTCGCGTGGAGCGGCGTCGGCGAGGTCGAGGAGGACCGGCGTCAACTGCTGATGGATCGATTCGTCGCACATGCGTGGTCGTCTCCTGGGGGCCGAACGCCTGGTCAGTCCGGCTTGGATCTCTGACGTGACTCTGACGTTGGCATGCATCCGGGTCATATCTCGAAGTGCACCGCATCCTGGCAACGGTCGCTCAACGGAGCAAGTGGGATACTCCAGGTAATGGCCGAGGCTTGACGGATGCCGCGCCTCCGGTTCGGTGCACACGGGACAGGGCGTCGACCCTGAACAGGCAAGGGTTCCAGGCGTAGGGCCCACTGCTGATAAGTGATGCCTTATCAGTCCGCACGGTATTCCTATCAGTGCCCGGCCGGGGCGGGTGCGATCGCCGGGTTATGTGGCCGTGCCGTCCGGCCGGGGCGCGTTGCGTCGAGGTGGGGCGGCCAGCGGTTCGGCGGCCTCCAGAAGCAGTTCGATCGTCTTCTTGAGGCCGGCGAGGCGGTGGCGCATCTGGCCGCCTTGGTCGCCAGGGGCGAACGCCTCGGCCTCGGCCGCGTTGCTCTCCAAGTGGCGGCGGGCGAAGTCGATCATCGTGCGGAGTTGGGCTCGGTCGTCCATGGCGGTGCGAGCCACAGGTCCGGCCACTGTGCCCACCTCCTCTCACCGGGTGTCGCCTGAACGGACCGTACCGCACAGTGCGTACGGTGCACGGTCGGCCGGGTCGGGCCACCACGTCAACTCCCCAGTGGAAAAGGCAACGGGAAAAGGGCAACGGGGAACGGGGAGAAGCGGGACGGGCATGGAGAAAGGGGCACGGAGGAAAGGAGACTCGGGGAAACCGTCTTGTTTCTCCTCGCATGGCACGTACGATCCGCAGCAACGGGGAAGTGGAAGTGGCATGAAGCGCGCCGGAGGTGCTGGATGCCGAACGCCGACGGACTGGCGATCACCACGCTCGCCTCCTGCGATGCCGGCGCAGTGTTGCGCGTCAGCGGCGAACTGGACCACGGCAGCGAAGGGGTCTTCCGCGTCACGATGGGTGCCTGCGTCGGCGCCGGTTACCGCTACCTGGCCCTGGACTGCTCCGCCCTCACCTTCTGCGACTCCCGCGGCCTGAACTGCCTGTTGGGCCTGCACTGGCTGCTGCGTCGCCGCCAGGGCCGGCTCCTGCTGGCGTGCGTGGGCCGCCGCGTACGGCACGTACTGGACCAGACCGGCAGCAGCGAGCTGCTCCCGGTCTTCACCACCGTCACCCAAGCCCTCGCCACTCTCCCCGAAGGCCACCGCCCCGTCTGGCCGCCCGACACGGCCCGCCGGCCCGCGGCTACGGGCCCGGCTTGACGTTCTTCCTCGTGAAGCGCGAGGTCACGCGCTCAGTGTGGGTGTCGGCACCGCCTGCTGTGTCATCCTCATCAAAGTCCTCTGACACCCCGGCATCAGGATGAGGAGAACCTTCCGTTGAGCACCGGCGCGCCGCACTCCGACAGCTTTTTCGAGCCCATAGACGAGCACCGCTACAAGCCCACCGCCCACGCGAGCGGCGCATGGGACGTCAATGAGCAGCACTTCAGTCCGCTCGGTGGGCTCATCTTGCACGCCATGGAGCGTCATCTGGCCGCGCGTCCGCACAGCGGGCTGGTCCTCGGGCGGATCAGCTTCGACATCCTCGGGCGCCTCGCCCTCGACGAGTGCGAGATCCTCGTGGAAACACTGCGGCCGGGCCGTACGATCGAGCTGATCGAGGCCGTTGTGCGGATCGCCGACCGCCCCGTGGTCCGGGCGCGCGCCTGGCTGCTCGCCGCCGTGGACACCGCGGCCGTGGCCGGTGGCGCCGGCGACAGGCTCCAGCCGCCCGAGTCGCTGCCCTCCTGGCCGCTGGCCTCCGTATGGCCGGGCGGGTACATCGCCTCCCTGGACGTCCGGCCGGTCGCCCCGCCGCAGCCGGGCGGCACGACCGCCTGGGTGTCCACCCCTCTCGACCTCGTCGCCGGGCAGCCCAGCAGTCAGCTGGCGTCCTACCTGGCCCTCGTCGACACCGCCAACGGCATCGCCGTGCGCCAGTCGCCCACCGACTGGATGTTCCCCAACGTCGACCTCACCGTCCACCTCCACCGCCGGCCCGAAGGCCGTTGGACCGGACTGGACACCACTGTCACCTTCGGGCCCACCGGCCAGGGCATCACCAGCACCGTGCTGCACGACATCAACGGTCCCGTCGGCCATGCGCAGCAGATCCTCACGGTCCGCCCGCTGCCGACCGATGCCGGCTGACCGCCTGACCGCTCGCGGCTCAGCAGATACTGGGGAGTTGCGCGCCCCCGTCGAGTACTTCCGTCTCCTCGACTTCCGCCTCCTCTACTTCCGTCTCCTCGCTGTCGGGCGCGCCCGGACGCGAAAGTCCGGGCGCGCCCGAGGAGTTGGTGCGTTGCGGTGACCGTGGTTCGCCGGGCAGGAGCCGGCCGGAGGGGACTCCCGCGTGGCGGTCAGTGATGGTGCGTCGGCGGGGCGGCGTGCGTGGTCGTCCTGCACACGAACACCGCCGCCAGATGCCTCGCCACCACGGGCCGCGCCTTGCGGGCGGCGGCTTTCACCTCGCTGTTGCGGCCCGTCCGGAGCTCACGGCCGATCAGCGCCAGCGTCTTCACGTGATCCGAGGATTCCATCCTCAGCCACGCCCTGTCGTACGCTCGCGTGCCCTTCTTGGCCTGTACGTCCGCCAGCGCGTGCCGCTGTTCCGCGCTGGGTGAGCCGGGCAGCCGCACATGCAGCTTGTCCGCGAGGGCCGTGATGTCCCTGTCCAGCCTCCGGTGATCGCGCACCAGCGTGGCGCCGAGTCTCTTCACGCAGCGCGTGGTGGCGTTGGTGCCCGCATCCCGCCCGGCCGCGATCTCCGCCAAGTTCCCCTGGTGCACGGTCCTCAGAAACGCCCCATCGGTCGGGCGCGAGCTCGTCGCGGTCGCGGTCGCGGGCGCAGCCGCGGCCGCGGTCGTCGTGACCGTGCCGGTCACAGCCATCACCAGCACGGCGGTCGCCGCCACGCCTCGTACAGCGATCATGGTCAATGCTCCTTTCGTTGCCGGCCGGGGCGCGGGAGACGTCCTCGGGCCGGTCGCCGACGGGCACCGGTCCGGTACCCGATGACGATGCCTGCCCCCTGCGTCACTCCTCCGTCGCCGCGGATCGTTCAACCACCCGAACAGGCGGCGTGTCGGTACTGGACACGCGGAGACGAACGCCACTCCTCCGTCGTGACCTGCGTCATTTATCCGGAGAGTTCCGCTGAGTAACGTTCTGTACGTCCTGCCCCCTCGCTGACTCGGACGGCTCATCGGTGCCCACGGACCTCTCCCTGCTGATATCGGCGACCACCCAGTGGCTGACCTGCGCGTATCCGTCGAGCGGCGGCGCCATGAGCGTTGCCCTCACCGAAGCGCAGGCCCGGCAGGCCGTGACCGTCGCGGCCTGGCTGCGCTACCCGACGGCGATGGACGCCGCGCTGGTCTCGGTCACCGGTCCGGGCGGCTCCGGCCGGCTCGACTGGCTCACCGGCGCGGATGTCCCCGGAGAGGACGACGAGGCGGAGAGCGCGTGGCGGTCATGGGTGGACGAGGTCGTCGCGAGCTGGGCGGCGTCCCTGCTCAGTACGCCGGCCCTGGCCGCCACCGCGGTGACCGCCCTCGCCGACTCCTGGCACACGTCCGGCACACCGGTCGAATTCCGCCGCCTGGTCTCGCCCGACGCCCACGACCAGCAGGCCGCCGCCCTCCTGCGCCACCCGGACCTGCTGGCTCCCTTGGCAGAGCTGCACCACCCCGAGCTCCTCACCCGACTGGACACCGACCGAGTCCTGGAGGGCTGAGGGAGACCGGGGGTGTCAGTCGACACTGACGACCACCGAGTGGTGGCCGGTCGCGCCGTCGGGGGCGGGGGGAGTGCGGTGTGCGGGCTGGGTTTTTCCGGTGCGGTCCGTGGCGCGGACCGTGAGGGTGTGGGTGCCGGGAGCGGCCCGCCAGGGGAGGGACCACTGGCGCCAGGTGTCGCGGGTGTCCTCGGAGGCGAGTTCGGCCCGCTGCCACGGCCCGTCGTCCACCCGCACCTCCACCCGGTCGATGCCGCGGTGCTGCGCCCACGCGACGCCGGCGATCATGACCGTGCCGGCCCGCGGCCGGGCGGCCGGCTGGGGGGTGTCGATGCGCGACTGCGTCTTGACCGGTGCCTTGGGGGCCCACGCGCGCTCGACCCAGTACGCGTCGTAGGCGTCGAAGGTGGTGAGTTCGATGTCCTCGATCCACTTGCAGGCCGAGACGTAGCCGTACAGGCCGGGGACGACCATCCGTACCGGGAAGCCGTGCTCGAACGGCAGCGGCCGGCCGTTCATGCCCAGCGCCAGCATCGCGTCCCGGCCGTCCATGACGTCCTCGACCGGACTGCCGATCGTCATGCCGTCCACCGACCGGGCCACCAGCTGGTCGGCCGGGCCGCCCCGTGACGGCGGCCGGACGCCGCACTCCCGGAGCAGCTCGGCCAGCCGTACGCCGATCCAGCGCGCGTTGCCCACCAACGAGCCGCCGACCTCGTTGGATACGCAGGCGAGGGTGATGTCGCGTTCGATCAGGTCGCGGTGGAGGAGATCGTCGAAGGTCAGCGTCAGCGGCGCGGTGACGCCCTTGCCGTGGATGCGCAGCCGCCAGGTCGTGGCGTCGACCTTGGGCACGAGGAGTGCCGTGTCGATCCGGTAGAAGTCCTTGGACGGGGTGACGAACGGGCCGAGGCCCGCGATACGCAGCCCGGCTCCCCGAGGGATGGGGGCCGCGGGGGAGGCCGGCGGGGGCAGGACGACGTGGCTGCGGGAGGCGAGCGCGTGGCTGCCCGCGCCGTTGAGGGTGCGGCCCAGTACGCCGGCCCCGGTGGAGGCCGCCGCCGCGGCCGAGGCCGCGAGGAGGAAGCCGCGGCGGTCCCAGCCCTTGCCCTCACCGGCCGCGGGCCCATCAGCCGGTGCCGGTTCCGGTGCCGTACGGGCGCTCAGCCGCCCGGCGAACCAGTACAGCAGGCCGCTGCCCGCCGCCGCTCCGACCAGCGAGGGCAGCGCGTCGGCGGGGGACGCGTCCGGGCCGCGCCTCGCCGCCCCCGCCCC